>NZ_JBFTRT010000185.1:0-10966 GCF_056399685.1 Pedobacter sp. 01N416 | reverse complement strand
ATGCGTACATGTTAAAAAACAGATGAGAAAACGACCCATGGATAAACAAGCTCGAAATTAGTCTCCAATATTGCCCATCAAGCACCAGGAATTTATTGCTCACACCAAAATAAACCAATAAGGTTTGTATTTTTTCAACAAAACTTTCTTTAGAACCTGTTTGGTAGGCTTGTGTTAGTAAGTATTGCCTGTAAACAAATGTTACAAACGTTATTAAAACCCAATACAGAACATTCAATGCAACCAGAATTGGGGTAACGATATAACCCTTTTGAGGAAAAAACAGGAAGAAAACATTTTTGATCTTATTTTTAATGGCTAATGGGGCCTTTTCAAAATAAGTACCATCGGAAGTGGCAACTAATTCATGGAATTTGAGTCTAATTTCATCCCACGAATCCTTTAGGTGATACTCCACGTATTCAAATTCATGAAAGAACTTTTCGAGGTTTGAATCATTCTTCCCATAATCATTTAAAAGCAGTTGAATGCCTACGCATTCGCTTTTTACTACGGCGAAATTGCGGATAATACGGATCGAGATCTCCTCACTATAGGATTGAAATGATAATGGTGTATAAGCAATAATGCCGGTTTCCGATAAGTGACTTAACTTCCAGCCCAGATTTTCGATTGCCTGCCTGGCAATAATTAGGTATTTATCTGCCGGAAAATCGGCCAAAGGAATATATTTTTCAATTTTAGGCGAGTAACCCCAACTGATTGACATAGCGCGTTATATTTTTTTCGCTACTAAGATAATATAAGGTGATAGATTTTTGCTTTCGAACGGAATAATCTTTGTAAATACTTTTCCGGTTAGCCAAACTACTTTCTTAAATAGACGGACGCCTGCAGATTTCTGGCTTTCATTTTCCAGCCATACACTAAAACGACCAAAATAACCAGATTTTACTTGTTTAAGTCCGGCATGCTCGCAGATAGATTTCAATAACGCGGGATCCATGCTATCGATATTGTGCTTATCATAATTTTCTCTATCGAAATTCTTTTGAAACCAGCCGTTAACCGCCTTAAAATTTGGCAACGTGATAAACAAAGTGCCACCTGGTTTTAYAAAAGCAATATGACGGTTAATAATATCGGCAGTATCGTTAAAGTGTTCGATTAAACCGCAGCTTAGTACAAGATCATACTGCTTTTCGGGCGTGTAATTAAAAAGATCGGTTTCAATAATATGGATATCCTTTCCGGTTAATCCGTTCTTTTCTAAAAGCTCATTTACAACCGGTGGATGAACAAAGTAATCTAGAAGGGTAACATCAAGCTGAAAATATTTTTTCAGGAATACGGCATAATAACCCGGAAAACCACCCAATTCTATAGCGGTTTTAACATTATCTTTCTGAATAACATCGGCCAGTTGCTTATGAAATAAATAGTTTGAAGGTAACTGAACCGCTAGTCCTTTTTTACTTTCCCAATAATTTACCCAAAAAGCCCTGTCGGTTAATAAATTTGCCATGTTTTAAATAATTCCAATCCCAAAGAAACGGAAAAATTTGATTAATTGTTAAAGTGGTTAACTGTTTAAACTGATAAAAAATATCACATTGAAACTTCATCACCATTGACCGCAGTAGAAAAATCTTTTAAAGTCGTGGAAAAGATTTCTCCATTACGTTGCACTTCAGTCGAAATGACGACCTGTGCGTTCAATTAACCGATTCAACCACTTAACCGATTAATCCTTCTTCCAATTAACCCTATTTAAGGTCCTTCAAAATCTCAGCCACCGCTTTTTCGAGTTGAGGATCTTTATCTGCCAGACGGTCTTCAAAAGTATTTTTCATGAAGATATCTGGCTTAACACCTTCTTTTTCGATGTTTTTGCCATCCATGGTATAACAGCCCCACGATGGCAAACGGTAAGAAGAACCATCAACCAAACCTTTAGCAGAAGTAAAAATAATCCAACGGTAGGTTTCTGTACCAATAATCTTACCCAATTTTAATTGTTTAAACCCTGCCGCTGTCATTTCAGCATCACTTAAAGATTGTTCGTTAATTAGCAACACGATTGGCTTCGCTGCTGGACCAAAATTACTTTGTGGAGCCATTTTACCGCCGCGGTATTTCCATTGTAAATAAGGGCGCTGAGAAAGGAATTTTAGCACATCATCATGTACGTTCCCTCCGGTATTATAGCGCAGATCGAGGATAATGGCCTCCTTATTTTCTTCTTGTGCAACCATATCCAATAAAAAAGTTTCCAATTCGCCACCACCCATGTTTTTCATATAAGAATAAGCAATCCTGTTGTTGCTCCATTTATCAACATTTTTATGGTTTTGAGCGATCCACTCATCGTAAAGATTTCCGCGCAGGGTACCTGAGCTTTCTGGATGTACGTTTACAAAAACATCTTTTCCGTTACGCTTAAAGGTCAAAGTGATTTCTCTATCCAATGATGGTTTACTAAAATAATAATCGCGGTCTATTTTTTCATCCACCTTAACACCGTTTACTTCTGTCAGAATATCTCCTGCCAAAATATTGGTTCCAGTACGGGCGGCATTACTTTTAGCCGCAATACGTTTAACCTTTAAAGGATTTTCATTATCGAAGATGATTCCTGTTTCGTTGGTGATGTAAGTAAGGTTTTTGCGTTCTTCTGCCCCCGCGCTGTTAAAGCCCATGTGCGAAGAATTTAATTCGCCCAGCATATCGTTCAATAAAATCCTTAGGTCACTACGGTTGTTCACATAGGGCAGATAAGCTGCATAACGTGTCCTCATTTTATCCCAATCTACACCATGAAATTTTTCATCATAAAAATTCTCATCTAAACCTACCCAGGTCTCGTAAAACATCTGGTTAAATTCGGCGTTCAGGTTTCTGGTAAATTTATAACCGTGGTCTACGCGGTCAAGCTTGTTCCCTTCCAAGGTATATTTGTTGATTGCACCTCTTGATAAAACGAAAAATCTATCACCAGTCGATACAATCGAGTAATCGCCCCCATCGGCAACTTTTTCAGTTTTATTGGCTTCAAAAGGCTCAATAGTAGTGCGATAAAGACCTGGTGCGCCTCCCTCATGGTTAGAGGAGTAAAACACATAGGTTTTGTCGCCTTTGGCAAAAGCATCCGTTCCAAATTGGCCACCAAATGCAGGGCCAACCAGTTCTATGCGATCTAAAATATCCTGCGTATTAATGGTAATTACATTTGCTGGTTTTGGCGTAAGTTTTACCTCAGTCTTCTTTTTAGCTGTATCTGTTTTTGCTTTTTTATCATTTTTAAGATCAGTTATTGCAGGCTTAACTTCGGTTGGTGCAGGCTTGGTTTCTTTAAATAGGTCATCAAACTTATCAGAACGGTAAGGTTCGTCATAATTATTCAATGCCATACGGTAAATGTGTGCATTCTGCATTCCCGTTGGGTAAGACGGCTTGGTACGGGCACTGGTAAAGAAAATATATTTGCCATCGGGCGACCACGCAGGCCCTGTTTCGGTAACACCTGTATTGGTTAAATTAATGGTTTTATTACCCTTGATGTGATGCACCATAATATCCTGCTCGAAATTCCGGTATACCGTAAAAAGCACATACTCATCATTTGGCGAAAAGCTTGGCGCGGCACTTTGTAGGGCCCAAAACTCGTCGGTTACCAAAGTTTTGGCATCAAAAGTTTTAAGATCCATCAGCTTGAGCTCATTTCTGCCACTTAGGTATACGGCCATGGTTTTGGTTTTGTTTAAAGTGATATCACGTACATTTGCTTTATCCTTTGTCAGCTGTTTTACCGATCCTTTTCCATCACCGGTAATGGTAAACCAGTTCTGATAGCCATTAGCTGTTTGGCTGAACAAAATCGTTTTGTTATCGGCCAGCCATTTGCATTCTAAAGCACGCTCACCACTGTTGGTAATCTTACGGATAAATTTTCCGTCCGCATCGCTTACAAATACTTCGCCACGTGAAATAAATGCCATCTTTTTGCCATCGGTAGAAACATCGAATGCTGAGATATTTCCACGCACATCGTACTCTTGCTCTTTACTCAATACCTGGTTACGTGAAGTACTGATACTGATTTTCTCGGTTTTCTTCGAAGCTACATCGTAGGTGTACAATTGATAATCTTTCTCAAATACAACCGTAGTTCCGTTAGCAGAAACGAAAGGCCGCTTAATGGAAGTATCAAAACTGGTCAGGCTTGTTTTCTTGCCCCCGATAAAAGTGTACAAATTATATTCCTCATTGCCTTCATCTGATACAAAAAAGACATTCCCTTTTTGATCAACACTGGTCCAGAAATCTTTCCCTATATAATCGGTATAACGTTTATAGCCTTTTGATTTTGGGTTGTAAGATTGAATATCTGGATTGTAGGCTCCTTTGTAGTGTTTGCGGTTTGCAAATCGGTAACTCTCCCAGGTATCGTTAAAAAACAGTTCACCACTTGGCGATTCGGCGATGTGGTGCGTGGTATTGAAATAATTATCGAATAAACGGACGGCCGTGCCACCGTTTACACTTACTTTATAACTTGAAAAAGAATTATAGCGACCAGATGTGAAATAAATTGTTTTCGAATCCCAGCTCCAGTTGTCTACTTCATCCGCAGCATCGTTAAAAGTTAATTGTTTAATATCTCCACCTGTTAAAGGCATAACATACACGTCGTAATTACCAAACTGGTTTGATGAAAAAGCCATCCATTTCCCATCAGGAGATATTTTCGGATTAATTTCTTCGCCCTGCATGGCTGTAACCCTCGAAGCCACACCTCCTTTTACGGGTACTTTCCAAATATCACCATCATAGCTGAATACTATTGTTTGTGCATCGGGCGTTAAAGCAGGGTATGCAGCAAAGTAGGTTTGCCCTTGAACAAATGAATGGATAGACAACAAAAATGCTAGTGTCGCAAGCGATTTTAACAGGGATTTGATCATAATTTATTTTGTTTGGCTTTGATGCATGAACCCGGCTTGTTTAAAATAATCATTAAATTCAGACATGATTATTTTAAACATCAAAGGCTCCATCCTACAATTAAAAAGCAATAAAAAATATTAGGATGAAAATACACAACAGATTTTATATTCGTAAACAATAAAATGTATTTTTGATTGATTTGAAAGTAGTACACCTAAATACCTACGATGGAAATGGCGGAGCAGGGCGTGCCTGTTTGCGTTTAAGTGATGCCTTAAAGGCCAGTGGAATCGATTCGAAAGTATTGGTTTACTATAAATTTGGTCAAAACCCGAAGATAGATACCTTTAGCAGGTCGCCTTTTCAAAAAGCCAAAGCCATTTATAACATCTTATCTGAAAGATATTATGCAAAATGGCTCAGCAAATCGATAAAGACGCCATTCAGTTTACAATGGTTCGGCCGCTCGGTAATTAACCATCCCGATGTTAAAAATGCCGATATTATCCATTTACATTGGGTAAACCACGGTTTCTTAAATCCTAAGTTTTTGGCGCAGCTTGATGAACTGGAAAAGCCAATTGTATGGACTTTTCATGATAGCAATGCTTTTACAGGTGGATGCCATGTGCGTTATGGATGCGAAAATTTTCACCAGCAGTGCGGCAATTGCCCCATTTTAAAAATCAGTGGTAAAAATGATATTTCTCATAAAACCTGGGTGCGTAAACAAAAAGCTTATACAGAATTGAATTTCCATATCGTAGCACCAAGCAAATGGATGGCTGCATCGGTAAAGTTCAGCAGTTTGTTGGGCACGAGGAAAGCTACAGTTATCCCGAATACGATTGAAACAAAAATTTTCAAACCTTATGTTAAATCGGAGGCAAAGAAAATTCTGAAGATCAATCCAGATAAATTTGTCTTGATGAGTGGGTTTATGCCCTCAAAAAATGACAAACACAAAGGAACACCCTATTTAATCGAAGCTTTAGAAATCCTGTCGCGTAGGCCTGGAATACAAAAAGAAAATATTGAGTTGGTTATTTTCGGTAATAAGGAAAATGCCGAAATGCCCGAATTTCCTTTCAAAACCACTTTTTTAGGCACAATTAATAAAGATGATCATTTGGCGAAATGTTATTCTGCTGCAGATGCATTTATTACGCCATCATTGGAAGATAACCTCCCCAATACCGTGATGGAAAGTTTATCGTGCGCTACACCCGTTGTTGCTTTTACCACAGGTGGCATACCTGATATGGTGAAACACATGCAGAATGGCTATCTCGCAGAGTATCAAAATGCAGAAGATTTAGCAAACGGCATTGAGTGGCTGTACCACCGTCCAAATAAAGAAGAAATCCAAAAAGCAGCAAGATTGAGTATTTTAACAGATTTCTCGGAAGAAGTAATCGCTGCCGAGCATATCCATCTTTACGAAACACTGATTGATCTTCAACCGAAATAAAATCTGAACAAAAAAAGAGTGTTATTTTAATTAGTCAATCAACAACAACACACCATCAACAGATTGATTTACAATATATTATATTTAGTCCAATAGTGTTGGACTAATTAAAAATGTTTGGCAGATTCATTTTCAATTGGGGTAGAAAAATTCAAGCAATCTTTATTAAATTTACTCCAATCCAAAAAAGCCATCCCTTGCCAAAGCTAACTGTCATTACCATTGTATACAATAACGTTCGCGATATCGAACGTACCATTCAATCTGTCCTTAAACAGACCTATAAAAAAATCGAATATATTGTAATAGACGGCGCATCAGCTGATGGCACTTTACAGGTTGTTGAGCGTTATAAAGATCAGATTACAAAAATTGTGTCAGAACCCGACAAAGGCATTTATGATGCCATGAACAAAGGTTTAGCATTAGCAACGGGCGATTATGTTTTATTTATGAACTCGGGTGATGAGATTTATGATGAACAAACAGTAGAAGATGTTTTTGCCTCTGCCCCCGGTGCCGATATTTATTACGGGGAAACAGAAATGTACAATGATAACTGGGAAAATTTAGGCCGCAGAAGGCACGAAGCACCCGAAGAATTTGATTGGACCAGCTTTAAATATGGCATGAACATTAGCCATCAGGCCGTTTACATCCGCCGCAGCATTATTACGCCGTACGATTTAACTTATAAGTATAGCTCAGATATTGATTGGATTATCAAAGCGGCAAAAAAGGCCTCTAATATTGTTAATGTTCACCGTTATGTAGCCAAATACCTGGTTGGTGGCATGAGCAAGAAAAAACACCGCGAAAGCTTAAAAGAGCGGTTTAAAATCTTCACCAAATATTATGGTTTAGTACCGAATATCTTTAATCATCTTATCATTGCAGGTAATTTAGCTTTGTATTTTGTTAAGCACCGTAGAACGAACGACTAGATACTTTCTTTCGGGCGTCATTCTGAACTTGTTTCAGAATCTATCTAACTAAACAGTATTGATACCTTAAAAGATGCTGACCACGTAGTAGCTATTAGGCCATTAAAACATAATAAACCTCTAATAAAACAAGTTCAGCATGACGAGTGGACTAAGTCATAGTGCATTGCCTAATCTCAAATTTCTAAAAACAATAATTTCCCCGAACTGTCTTTAATACATTACCTATTAAAAATTTAAAGATTATGGGACAATTAAGTAACCGCACTATTGCTGTACTTACAGAAAGCGGATTTGAAGAAGTAGAATTAACCGAGCCAGTTAAAAGGTTAAAAGAAGAGGGCGCAACCGTTCACATTATCTCCTCAAAAAGTGGAAAAATAAAAGCCTGGGACCATGATCATTGGTCGATAGAAGTTGATGTAGACAAAACCATTTCTGAAGCAAATGCCGAAGATTATAATGGTTTGCTTTTACCGGGCGGTGTTATCAATCCTGATCAGCTTCGTGTTAACGAAGATGCGATAGCCTTTGTAAAGTCGTTCTTTGCCGATGGGAAACCAGTTGCGGCAATCTGTCATGGGCCACAAACCTTAATTAATGCAGATGTGGTTCAAGGCAGAAAAATGACCTCAGTAAAAAATATTTCACAGGATTTAATCAATGCAGGCGCACTATGGTCGGATGAGGAAGTAGTTGTAGACCAAGGTTTGGTTACGAGCCGTACACCAAAAGATTTACCTACTTTTAATGATAAAATTGTAGAGGAATTTGCCGAAGGTGTTCACGAAGGGCTGCATGCCTAAAAACTTTGGACGCTCTTTCTAGATTCACTCAAAAACGGTTGGCAAATTGTCAGCCGTTTTTATTTTAGTCTTTTTTGTGCCGTCAGATGTTACCATCTGACGGATAAATTTCTTTTGATTTTTCGTGTCGGATGGTAACATCCAACACCACTAAGACGGTGCCGTTCGCTTCTTACACGGTGCACAATAGACGAACGTTCTTCTTGTTGGTATTGAAGTACGGTTTTCTCCGTTAATTGCTCCATGCTCATTTTTACATAGGGCAAGTTCTCTTTAAAAAACTGGGGCAAATAAACCTTTAAATTCCCTTCGTAAAACTGTTGGTCGAAATCTATTGCACGGATACGAAACTGAATATCATCAAAATCGGGTGTAATCTGTACCACAAAATTATACGCTCGCATATCACCCAAAAGCATAATCAAACAACGTTCATTAAACTTTACGAACTCTTTTGCTATCCTGGTCGGATTAAACTCAGGTGTATATAATTGTCCTTTTGTAAAAACATCCCCCGGAATCCCCGCAATATGTTCTTCCACTAAGGTATTGCCATCAACAAGATAATTTACCTGATTGGGCGAAAGGATTTCTTCCATTTCCAGGCCATAAATCCGCGAAGCATCGGCTTTTTTAATATAGAAATAATCGTAAACATCATTTAAACGGTTTACAATGCGGATACGAAATGGATGGGTATTTCCGAAGGTGCAATATTCTATTTTATCAATGTATTTATGCTCCACAATCCGCAGATTGCCAGATGCTTTTAAGTTTGCATAAATTTCCTTTAAACCATCATGCAAAGTTTCAATTAAATCCTGTGCATAAATCGGCCCTTCCCAGAGCGAGTCCTTCCCAAACTTATCCATTAAAGGAAAAGCTTCTCGGTGTTCTCAGTGGTTATTAACCCCTCGGATAACTGAATGGCAATCCACTCAGATACCTGCTGATTTTTCTATAGGGATAATTCCCTGCGCCGTGATCGGCAAACTGAACAATAATGGTATTCGTTTTCGGATCGACATACAATCTTTGGCCGAGCATGCCTTCTGCAGCATAATCGCCATTATCACCTTCCTGTGGAACCCACCAAAGATAGTGATGGGCTGATTTTTGCCAGCCTTTTGCCGATGCAGGTTTTTCGGAACCTATATTTATCGATTGATTTACCCAGCTTTCTGGAACAATCTGTTTCCCCTTGTATTTGCCTTTATTTAAATATAATCGACCAATTTTGGCGAAATCGATAGCCGTAACCTGAAAGCGACTTGCAGTGTTTGTTAAACCGTTAACCTGATCTAATCCCCAAGTGGCGTTATACTGTGTTCCGATCTGTTTCCATACATTGGCTTCGAAATATTGCGCTACCGATTTACCAGTTGCCTTTTGCAAAACCCAACCCAATAAAATCGGATCGATACTTTTGTACTTCCAAACCGTGCCGGGTTTATTCACCAGTTTAACTTTCATCAATTGGGCTTCCATATCATCCGTATAATAATATTTGGCTTCATCAGAAAAAAATGCCTTAACAATCCCACCTACAGCATCCTGAAACTCCAGGCCGGATTTCATATCTAAAAGGTTTTTTAGTGTGATCTCTTGAAAAGCTGGATTTGATTTTAACTCGGGAATATATTCGGTTACTTTCTCGTTTAAACTTTTAATGCTATGATCATTTAATGCTTGTCCGATCATAATAGAAATCATGCTTTTGGCACCAGAAAAAATGGTAGTTAAGGTGCTATCACGATAACCTTTATCATATTTTTCGTATAAAACACTGTCATTCCTGATCACGATAAAAGCGTTGACCGCTCCATTTTTTAAATATTCTTTCAATGGAACAGATTGATTATTTCCATCCAGAACATGAAGTGTATCTAAATCATTCCGTTGTTTGGCCGGCCTAATAAAATGAAAGGCAGAATCACTTTTATGGGAAATTTCCTGTGGGAAAATTTTATATGTTTCGGCACCAGGTGTTCTATATTTTAATACATTTAACAGATAAGGCTTCCAGAGAAACAGTGCGAACAGCGATAAAAAAAATGTATAGATCAGGAACAGTAATATTTTTTTAAAGGTTTTCATGGGTAGGCGTTATACCAACAAATATAAAATATTTAGGAAATTATGCCTGCTTCAGCAATTCATTTGTGGTAAAAAGAAGTTGATGTTTAGGTTTATACTTCCACCTTTTATGGCTCCAAAGCCAATATTCGGGCTTTGCCCTGATAATTTCTTCCAAAAAACGGATGTGCATTTCAGTAATTTCGAATTCAGCGGTCCCGGCCGGATTTAAACAAAGGGGCACACAATCTACCATGTAAAAACCACGTTTAAGCACATTGATTTTGAAATAAAAGATAGGCTGATTGGTACGTTTTGCAATTTTTTCTATCCCTAACTGAACGGAGCTGGGCTGATGCATAAAACTTGTCCAATAATGCGACTCGTCTTTTGAGGGTGCCTGGTCATTCCCAAAACTAAATATGCTCGGTTTATCTTTACTCGCCTGCAAAGCCCTCATGGTTTGTCGCATGGCAATTAATTTATTGCCAAATTTACCACGTACTTTTTTAAACCAATGATCAAATGTGGAATTTGTTAAGGGTTTGTAAATTGGATAATGATCTGCAGAAAAGTTAAGCCCTATACCCAAAGTTCCCCACTCCCAGTTACCATAGTGTGCTGCACAGATCAACACACTTTCTCCCCGATCTAAATATTCCTGAACCTGCTCTTTGTTTTTAAATATGAAACGCCTTTCGATTTCTTTTTTTGAGATACTGCTCATTTTAATAATCTCGAAAACCAGCGAAGCGAGGTAC
>NZ_JBFTRT010000184.1:0-10449 GCF_056399685.1 Pedobacter sp. 01N416 | reverse complement strand
GGGTACGACGCAATCTTAATGCGTTCGTAATGCATTGCCTTTGCAGGTTTTGCCCTTCGCACAGTCTTGCCTCGGCTCACCGCCGCCGAGGGGCTCTTACCTTTTTCTTGATAAAAAGGTAACCAAAAATCAAGGCTTGGATCTGATGTCGGATAAATTCGTTAAAGCTTTTTTAGTCGTCAGCACAAGCCCCCGATGAAGGATCGGGGAGGGCGTGCTGCCTCGGGGTAGTGGTAGGTTGAAAGGAAGTGCTAAAGCTTTAACGTTTTCTCCTTCCATCATATCCTATACCGGATAGCGAGGTGCAGATTGCAAGGAGCGTATTGCATGGGGCATATTACAGGGTGCGGTAATTTGTTTTTTAGTCCTTTCCCTTTCAGGGGAAAGGTGCCGATAGGCGGATAGGGGTTTAAGGCGTTCGCTATAATACGGTCGTCATTCTCGCGCAGGCGGGAATCTTAAAGTCCCGTATAGCAGGGGAGCAGATAGCATGGGGCATATTACAGGGTGCGGTAATTTGTCTTTTAGCTCTTTCCCTTTCAGGGGAAAGGTGCCGATAGGCGGATAGGGGCTCTGTGGCCCCTCTGTGTTTTACTTTGTGTCCTCTGTGGTTAAATTGCCTTCTGTGGTTAACCCTTGAGCTTTAACCGATTTCAAAAACACAAAACCCACCACACCCGATAGGATCGAAGCGGTTAAAATCGCAAACTTCGCTTCGGAAACATGCAGCACCTCACTAAAAGAGAGTAGCGCAATAAAGATCGACATGGTAAAACCGATTCCGGCGAGCATGCCCAAACCTAAGATGTGTTTCCAGCCTGCTCCGGTGGGTAAATCGGCCCATTTTAATTTCACGGCGAGCCAGCTGAAAAAGGTTACGCCAATGGTTTTACCCACGAATAAGCCTACGATAATGCCGAGGCCTAGAGGAGAAACCAGTCCGGCCAGCATTTCTTTTTGGAAAGTGATATTGGTATTGGCCAGTGCAAAAATGGGCATAATGATGTAGTTTACCGGCGTGGTTAAAAAATGCTCCAGTTTTTCCAATGGCGATTCTTCATCTGTTTCGTTGGTAGGGATGGTGAAAGCCAGTAATACGCCTGCAATGGTGGCATGGATGCCCGAGTGGTGAATGAAATACCAAAGGAATATGCCCGGGATGAGGTAAAACACGAGTTTCTTTACGCCGAAATAATTCATCAGTCCTAAAAGAATGAGGATGCCCCCAGCCATGGCCAGGTATTCGAAATGAATCTGGTGGGTATAAAAAATCGCGATGACGAGAATGGCGCCGAGATCGTCGACAATGGCTAAAGCCGCCAGGAATATTTTTAAACTGGTGGGTACGCTTTTACCCAACATGGCGATAATGGCGAGGGCAAAGGCAATGTCGGTTGCCATTGGGATGCCCCAGCCTGATGCCGAAGTTTCGCCTTTGTTGAATAAGAAATAAATCAAGGCAGGAACCAGCATGCCACCTAAGGCAGCGATTACGGGTAAAGCCGCACTCTTAACAGAAGATAATTCGCCTTCTACGAGTTCGCGTTTGATTTCGAGTCCTACGAGCAGGAAAAATATGGCCATTAAGGCGTCGTTTATCCACGCCAAAATGCTATAGTTTACCGGACCGAAGCCCAGTTTAATTTCGAGGAAATTGATGAAAGCATCTTTAGCAGATGAATTGGCAATAATTAGGGAAATGGCAACGCAGATTAATAATATAAATCCACCGATCTGTTCTGAGCGGAAAAATCTTTTAAAAACGTCCAGGTTGATGAGTTTGGCCATGAAGGTAAAAGTAATGAAATAAGGGGGAAAGGGGGATGTTTTTGTAAAGAAATGTAGGGTAATAATACGGTCGTCATTCCCGCGCAGGCGGGAATCTTAAAGCACTGGCTGTTCTTTGTCCTTTGCTCGGGCTTGCCTCGGCTCGCCGCCGCCGAAGGGGCTCTTTCTTTATCCTTGATGATAAAGAAACAAACAATCAAGGCTCGCATCCTTTCTTGTAAAAACCTACGGAAATCTTGATCGCGGCAGTATCGAGGCTCTTACCCTGGCTTATCCCCGCGCACCCGCTTGATCCTGCCTTGAGCTGTGGGGTAACGAGGGGATTGCACAGATTTCCGTGCTTTTTCCTGCGAAAATCTGCCAGGCCGATAGCATGATGCAGATAGCATGGAGCATATTGCAGGACGCGGTAATTTGTCTTTTAGTCCTTTCCCTTTCAGGGGAAAGGTGCCGATAGGCGGATAGGGGTTTAAGGCGCTCGCTATAATACGGTCGTCATTCCCGCGCAGGCGGGAACCTTAAAGCAGTCGCTTTTCTTTGCCCTTCGCACAGTCTTGCCTCGGCTCGCCGCCGCCGAAGGGGCTCTTACTTTTGGCTTGGCCCAAAAGTAACAAAAACCCAAGGCTTGCATCTTTTCTAGTAAAAACCTACGGAAATCTTAATCGCGACAGTATCGAGGCTCTTACCCCGGCTTATCCCAGCGCACCCGCTTGATCCTGCCTTGGGTTGTGGGGTAATGATGGGGAGTGCACAGATTTCCGTGCTTTTTCCTGCGAAAATCTGCCAGGCCGATAGCATGATGCAGATAGCATGGAGCATATTGCAGGATGCGATAATTTGTCTTTTAGTCCTTTTCCTTTCAGGGGAAAGGTGCTGACGGGCGGATAGGGGTTTAAGTCGCTTGCTATAACGTGGTTCAAAGATTTCTCTCCCGAAATTTCAGGATTGCACTCCATCCGAAATGACGATAATTCTTCTAAAACGAAAAGCCGCAGATCTTTCGGTCTGCGGCTTTTCGTTTTGTTGCATTAKGATCCCCGCATGCGCGAGGATGACGACAGTCGTTTAAATTAAGGCTTCTTGCCAATATTTACCCTGATGTTCACTTCAAAATCGCCATCGGTATAACCACTGATTGCGGAAGTTGCGGTGTTGTAATAAGCCATAAAATACAAGGTCGATTTGTAGTTCATGCCGAAACCAAAGGTGGCGTTCTGGGTATTGTGGTACATCGCCATTACGTACAGTTTATCGTTGGCAAAATTTGCATTTAAACCAGCATCCCATAAGTTTTCGTAATTTTTGATGCCCCTGAAAACACCTTTGGGTTCGAGGCTGATTCCGTTTATGCCTGATCCCAGCATGAACTTATAACTGACCGCCGAATAAAACGTTGGTTTGTCGGCAAAGTTTAAATCGTCTTTTCTGAAAACGGAACGCATGTTCGGTACGGCACCTTCAACGGTTAATCCTTTCGAAGTATAAGAGATCCCGAAATCGCCATCAACATAATAACCCCTGTCGTTAAAACGGGCAATGGATGGGTCGTTAATGTCGCTGTTTCTTATACTGCTTAAATCCAGCTTATCCTGACTGGCACCAAAAGAGATCCCGAAGTTTAATTTCTGGTCATCGCTGTTTAGCGGAAGGTGGTAAGCAAAGGTTCCGACTGCTTTGGTGCGTTGGATACCGCCCGATTTCTCGTTGTAGATGTTTACACCCCAACCCACTTTGTTCAGCTGCTGATCTAAGGTTACGCTTTGTGTAATGGGGGCACCTGGAATGTTAGACCATTGCTTGCGGAAACTTCCGTTGATGTTAAACCCGGCTTCGATACCGGCCATTGAGGGGTTAACGAGGTAACGGTTCTGGAAATATTGTGCATTGAGTGGAAGGATCTGCGCTTTAACAGATCCGAAAAATAATGTGCCTGCAGCAAATAGAAACGTTACGCGACGCATTTGCTTTATGTTTTTTGTAATTGCTCTCATGTCTGTAATTAGTCTCTAATGATGTTGATATAACCTTTGAATGTACCAATGCCGCTACCCAAATCGATGATGTAGTAATAGGTACCCTCGTTTAGCGGACTGCCGTTTATGGTTCCGTCCCAGTCGTTGGCATAAGTATGTTTGGTGTATAAAATCCGCCCGGCCTTATCGAATATCTTCAAGGTATTGTTTGGATAATAATCGATGTTCTTCACGATAAATTTATCGTTATAACCATCACCATTCGGCGTAACTACAGTACTGGCTTCGAGTTTATAATCGTCTATTACGGTAATGGCAATGCTTTGATCGCTCACACAACCACTTACATTGCTTACGGTTACTTTATAGGTGCCGCTTTGTTTCGGTCGGATGGTGAGCGCTGAAGTGCTTTGTCCGCTAACGATATCCGAGCCAGTCCAGCTGTATTGTGTACCACCTGTAGCCGTTAAAACGATGGCATCGCCTTTAGAAATCGATAAACCTTTGTTGCTGCTGATGGAAACCACAGGAAGGGCATTTACCGTTACCATGGCTGTTCCGGTTTGCGTTTGGGTAGCATAGGTATCAGTCACGCTTACTAAATTGTAGGTAAATGTACCTGTTGCGCTGGTTGGTACGCTAACCGTTGCCGTAGTTGAGCTTGTGCTTACCGTGCGGTTACTACCACCATTTACCGTATAAGTAAAGGTATAAGGTGCTGTGCCAACCGAACCTGTGAAGGTAATGTTTGGTGATGAACCGAAGTTACATACGGATGTATTACCTGCAATGGTGGCTACTGGTAAGGGACGAACCGTTACCGTGGTTGAAACATTTTGCACCTGAGCACTAAAAGCATCGGCAATGTTGGTGATGGTGTAAACGAATGTGCCCACCACGTTAGTTGGTGCCGTTACTGTTGCGGTATTGCTTGTTGCCTTCAATGTTTGGCTGCTACCGCCATTGATGTTATAAGTGAATGTAAACGGTGCTGTGCCTGCAGTTGCCCTAAAGGTAATTACCGGAGCAGTGGCGTTTTGTGGAACAGCAACACTGGCACTTAGTGCGGCAACCGGTTTGGCATTAATATGAAGATTGGCAGCATTGTAGTTGATGGTGTAATTGCTACTTAAAGCCAGCGTTCCCTGCTGAATGGCGTAATCGCCTGCGGTTTCGCCCGTCACACGACTTAATGCTCCTGTAAAAGCATCGGTACCAATTAATGCAGGGCTAGAAACATAAGTAAATGCGGGATCAGCTGTTCCTTCTAGCTTGCTTTTGGCGTCTGCGGTTACCGTAATGGCCTTAGGGGCAATGGTTAATACCTGTTGTTTGGCAACTGCCGGGTTAAAGAAAGTATCGCCCGGTTGATTGGCCGTAATGGTTACGGTACCTGCTTTTACAATGTGGATATCGTTATTGCTGATGGTGGCAATATTGGTATCGCTGCTGGTGTATTCGATGTTAATGGCCGTATTGTCGCTCGTAGCCCCTGCAACTAAATCAGGGTCGCCATAAGTAGCCGTTCTGGTGGCAGTAAAGGTAATGTTCTGGTCTTTCTTAACGGTTGCATCATCCCTGGTGTACCAGATGGGGGAGGTAATGATCCGGCTTCCGTCTGCCTCTACAATATCAGCATAATAATAACCTGTGGCCAGGTTGGCCAAGGCATTATCGGTATAGGTTAAACTTGCGGTTGGGCTAGTGGTTAATTCTACCGGATTGGTACCGCTTCCAGGTGTTCCGTATAAAATCCGGATGCTGGTTACGGCACTTGTGGTAATCGAACTCACCGAGATCTGTGGTGCACCGGCGGTTTTGAATACACTGCCTACAGGTTGTTTATTGATGGTGAAAACGACTTTCGCGGCCGAATCTTCTGAAGCATAAAAACGCATCTTTTTAATGGCATCCAATAAATCGTTCTCGGTAAGGGCAGGAGCCAATACCACCAACCTTGCACGGGTGTGCTTACCAAAGGTTAAATTGTGGTTATCATGATCGATGGTTGCACCAAGGTGATAACCCTTAGCCAGCATGCGGTTATAATAGCTTAAATAACTCATTGAGCTGGCGGGATCGGAATAGGTAACATTGGTCGAAAATGCAGGACCACTTTCTAAGGCCGCACCTACAATGGCGCTATCGGCACTTAAATCGTAAGTGGCCGAGATGTTGTTAAAATCGGTAGTATTGGGGTGAGCCAAAGTAGCTACGGCATTTAAACCATGGCGGTTAATGATCCTGAATAAACCCGCAGGGCCGGTATAAGTACTTTTAGGTACATAAATCTGGTTTTCGCCGGGCTCCCAGCCGATCAGTGAATCGATACCGTACACAATTACGTGTCCGCCGCCACTGATTACACCCCATTCCATACCGTGCAAAGCAACGAAAGTAGAAGTGGTTGCATTTTTGGCTGCAATGATACCCGGTTGCCAGTTGGCCAATGACATGCCGGCCTGGGTATGGTTATGCTCTGATATCCCAAGGAAATCGAGGTTCATCGCCGTTTTGGCAAAAGCATAATCATCCTCTGGTTTTTTGGTTAAATCGTCTTTATTTCCGTCAGAATAACTGCTGTGACTGTGTAAGTTACCATAATAGAAATTGAGTTTGTTTACATCTAGGATACCGGTTTTAAAGTTCCCTAAAAGGGGCTGTGTGGTTAAATATAAAGGGCCACCGCTGCAAGCACTGTTTACCGCATAGGTGAAAAAGTAATAATTGGTGTTCTGGGTTAAACCATTTCTGATAAATGAAGTGCCCGTTCCTCTTTTCACCACGATACCACCACCTAAAGCATCGCCAACATTATAAACCGTTTGGTTTACCGGTGCTGCGGTTAAGGTATTGCTGGTACTCATCACCACCAGGTATTCATCAGCTGCGCTGGTGGCGGTGAAAGAAGCCTGGATAAAGTTATAGTTAGCAGAAGTAATGGTAAAACCTGTAGGTTGTGCCGTTGGAGTGGCACAAGGCAATAAGGTTTTAGTAGTTTGTGCTGCGGTTAAAATATTGGTGGTTAAATATTTCGGTCCGCCGGTACAAGAAAGGTTGTTTAACGGAACAATAAAATAATTGTAAGTAGTAGAACTGTTTAAATTGTTATCGGTAAAAGTATTGTTTACAATTTTATTGATTACCGTGCCCCCACCAAAAGAAGAACCAATGGCATAAGCGGTACCATCAACCGGAAGCGCGCTTAAGGTGGCATTTAAACTTCTGATGATCAGGTATTCGTTGGCATCAGCCGATTTAGTGAAAGTAGCGGTGATACTGCCTGTGGTTACAGCGCTAAAAACCAACGCGGTTGCAGGGCTGCTTGGTGCGGCGCAGGCAGGTAAGTTAGGTGGGAAATGTACACCCAATCTATTGGCATCGTCATCATCAATGGCATTTTGAACGGTAGCCAGTGGTGTTCTGGTCCAATCGTCGTCTACATAAGTAGGACTAGGTGCGGTTACATTCAAACTTCTTACATAAGAAACATCTTTGGCGTTAACCCCCTGACCGAAAGCATCGATAATGTTGTTGTTGGCATCTAAAAGGGCCACACCATCGTTACCGTTAAAGTTGATTACGGTGTTGCTGTTCAGTATAGCACTAGCTGGGGTTAAATATGGAACTTCGCTCGTGCTGTTGCCCGTGTTGCCCAAAAGTACGGAGCCATGGGCCGGGATGGTAAAGTTTAAATTTACTGTTTGCGAAGGTGTACCAGTGATGTTGATGTTACCCGCGTCGCCCGAAATATTGTATAAAGCTAATTTTAACTGTGGTGATGCGGTATTGATCGGGGCATTGCTCAGGTTGGTTAATTCGATCCATTTGTTTACAGAGGTACCTTCGTAATATTGGCTGATGATTACGGGTGCGCTTACCAAAGGAGGATTAGCAGTGGTAGCATCTACCGCGGCAACTGTGGTTTGTAAATTGCCGGCTGCATCCTGTGCCACAACATATAAGGTATAACCAGTACCGATTGTTAAACCGGTGATGGATGCACTGGCATCGGTGTTGGCCGTGTTGGCAAATGATCCAGATTTTAAAGCTGCAGCTCCGCTTCCATCCTGTGCGGCTTTCACCTGTGCAGGTGTTGGAGCGGTTCCACCCGAAAGGGCTAGCACATAATAAGTGGTACCTGCTTCGTTAATGTTGTTTGCAAAAGCTACCGAGGTAGTGGTAACCGTTGTTGTTTTGGGATAAGTGGCTGCGGTTACCGGTGGGGTAACGTCTGCCAAACCCAGTGTTGTTACATTTAGGAGCGTAACCGAAGTTTGTAAATTAGGCGTGCTGGCACCATCTTCTGCCACCACGTACACCGCATAATTTGTAGTTGCGGTTAACCCGGTAATGGATGTACTAACATCTGTATTGGCTGCATTGATCAAAGCGCCAGATTTAATGGCTGCGGTACCACTCCCGTTTAATCCAGCTTTTACCTGTGCAGGTGTTGGTGCTTGACTGCCTGATGCGGTAACAACATAATAAGTTTTACCCGGCTCATCGATATTATGGGTAAGGCTAAAAGAGGTTGAGGTAATATTTGATGTTTTTGGGTATAAGGCCGTATTTACAGGAGGGGTATTGTCAGTACCAGAAACTGCAGATCCAGAAATAACTACATCATCTATACTAAATGTACCTCCGGCAGCTTCGGCATTGTAACCATAAAGGGTGATACAGTGGCTGGTAAGTTAGCTGCATAACTGTCTTTGCTCGATCGTACACTGTATTGCCTGATCCCGGTTCCTGAACGTTGCAGGGTGAATTTAATCCCCGTAATGTTTAGGGTGTAACCTGTAACAGGCGTGATGGTTACTTCGTAATACTTGGTTAAATCTATTGTGCCGGTAAAAACATCACTGGCATTGGTTGCGCCTGTAGGCTGACTGGTGAAAGAAAACCTTACAGTTGCGTTAGGGTTTGCGGAAACAGCTCCATTAGCCGTAAAAGAACCGAAAGTAACTCCGGTTGCAGTTGGAACCGGGGTAGGGTCCGTTTTACCTGTAGTGGTAGAAACACTACTGAAATTGTAGGTTCCATTAAAACTTTGGGCAAACAACGAAGTTGCCAAAAGCATTGTAAAACATAATAGTAAAAGTTTTTTCATATAAGTTTTTTRGGGATATGAAATGATGAATTAATCTTTTTGAATAAGTTAGCGAAGCGAATTAAGCGTAATTGCTTTATTTTTCGGGAACGGTCCCGCGAGGATTCGAATGATCAGATTAGCGTTTTGCCATATAGAATAATAAGGATTGTAATTAGAAGATTTTTGATCATTCAGCGCAAATCATCGCTACTATAAGGCAAATACCTATAGCAATTGTGCGAAAATCATTTGCCTGACAACGATTTTTTTAGCTGGAAAGCTTTATTGGAGTAATTGTAGCGCCATATAGAATGATTAGGTTACGAAAATAAGCGTAGAATATTAATTCAGTATTAGAATGAGGTTAATTTTAGTTGTTTGTTTTGTTAAAAGCTTGTGGAGTACGGTATTAAAATATAAATTTATATATTTCTTTGGTATTTAGGTTGGATGTTGATAAATTTTAGGCTCCTATTACTGTTTGGAATTAGCCCTTTCCCTTTCAGGGGAAGGTACAGGTAAGGAGATAAGGGTTTAAAACGCTCGCTATAATACGATCGTCATTCTACTACAACAATAAATCCGTCATTGCGATGAGGCTTTTTCAGCCGAGGAAGCAATCTTACTACTCTGGGTTATCTGCGATTGATACGGCAGTCACACGGTGGTTTTGCTTCTAACAATTTTCTGTCAACCTGAGGCACGAAGGATCTTTTACCAAAAGACTCTTCACTGCGTTCAGAATGACAATTGTAGGTTTTGCCCCAGGCTCGGGCTTGCCTCGGCTACCGATGAAAAATCGGTACAGGTCCACCGCCGCCGAGGGGCTCTTTCTTTATCCTTGATGATAAAGAAACAAACAATCAAGGCTTGCATCTTTTCTTGTAAAAACCTACGGAAATCTTAATTGCGGCAGTATCGAGGCGCTTACCCTGGCTTATCCCAGCACACCCGCTTGATCCTGCCTTGGGTTGTGGGGTAATGATGGGGAGTGCACAGATTTCCGTGCTTTTTCCTGCGAAAATCTGCCAGGCCGATAGCATGATGCAGATCGCCTAGCGCACATTGCAGGGTGCGGTAATTTGTTTTTTAGCCCTTTCCCTTTCAGGGGAAAGGTGCCGATAGGCGGATAGGGGTTTAAGGCGCTCGCTATAATACGATCGTCATTCTACTACAACAATAAATCCGTCATTGCGATGAGGCTTTTTCAGCCGATAGCCTGTCCCGAACTTTCGGGAAAGCAATCTTACTACTCTGGGTTATCTGCGATTGATGCGGCAGTCACTCATCGTTTTTTTCTAACAATTTTCTGTCATCCTGAGGCACGAAGGATCTTTTACCGAAAGATTCTTCACTGCGTTCAGAATGACAATTGTAGGTTTTGCCCCTTGCTCGGGCTTGCCTCGGCTCACCGCCGCCGAGGGGCTCTTACCTTTTTCTTGATAAAAAGGTAACCAAAAATCAAGGCTTGGAACTGATGTCGGATAAGCTAGTCGAAACTTTATTTGCAACAGCGGCTAGGAACGAAGAAAAATCGTTCTTGCCTCTGTTTTGGTTCTTTGGGTCAGGGAAAGATTGTGCACAAGTTTCAAC
>NZ_JBFTRT010000183.1:0-8521 GCF_056399685.1 Pedobacter sp. 01N416 | reverse complement strand
CTCATAGAGTTAACTAATGATAGCAAATAGTATTTCTTTTCAAAATTCATTATGCGGTAATTATTAACAACATAAGAATTTAAAGATTAAGTTGACCAGAATAACGCGTTAGATTACAGAAAGTTTAATACATCCTCGTCATTAATCTTCCCACTAATCAGCATCTTTACCTCTTCCATATTTTGATAATTTGTTTTTTCAAGTGCTGCCAGTGTTTGATCACGCTCTTTTTTTTGATGATTCAAATGGTAAGCGATTACTAAATTTGCCAGAATTACAGGGTTTTTACCTAAATCGTCTTTTTCTTTTGCGATCTCTCCCAATTCTATCGCCTTTGTAAATTTCGGCTTTTGATTTCTACAACGGATAAGCTGGTATATACACTTGGATCATCTGGGTTTAGCTGTAGTGCCCTTTCATAATACGTTCTGGCCTTTACATAATTCCCTTTCATTCTTTCAACAACGCCCAAACCTACAATTGAACGACCGCTTTGATCATCCAGCGCAAGCGCTTTTTTATAAGCTTGTTCAGCACCCAGAGTATCATTGAGTTCAACGTTGACCATTCCTAAATAAGACCAACATTTAGGTGAATCGGGATGATCCTTCAAATAACGCTTCAACACACCTTTTGCTTTTTCATATTCACCTGCATAGTAAAACTCATTTACCTTTGCAATGGCTGTATTTTCTGGCCCCTTAAAAAGTTTCTTGCCAATAAAAAAAGCCACAACAAAAAATACAACAGCAATTAATTTTTTCTTCATTGATGAATATAATTAAAAAAACCTTTCAGTCTTCGGTTATATATTATCTAACTCGTTCTCTATCAATTTATACTTATCTTTTATTTCTTCACCTTGATAAAATGAGAGTAGATCATCTTTTGTTAAGGTACCTTCAATTAGAAATTTTCTCAGATATTGTTGATTAAATTCCATTAATAACATACTTTTCTCTAACTGCTTAAGGATAGACTTATTGTTTTCGATATTGTTGTAAACCAGAGTCTTTATTGTTGTAATTTCTCTAATATCTTTTATAATCCTATTTACAATCATGAAAAGTAAGTCTTTATCCAAATCAATATTTCTTGAATTCACTGCAATATCTCTTGCTAGCATATAGGCAATAGCAAGATTAGAATAATCTCCTTTTTGAGAATTAATTATTGCTACTAGGCCAACACCTGGAATATAACCTACATTTTCAAACTCCTTAAGAATAGAATGGTCGACTAAAGAAATGTCGAATACAATTAAACTGGTTTTTGAATCTCTATTAGCCTGTGCTTCGAGCAATTGGCTCCAAGCCGTATCAGTTTTGCGTGTAAACAAATCTTTCGTTTCAATATCTCCTAATCGAATACTTTTATCGAATTTGCATTCAATAGCTATTTTCAAGCTGGAATTACCATCTATTTCACAAATAATGTCTCCTGTTTTATTTCTAGGAAGCCTGCCAATATTATTGCCTGTTAGTATAGCTCGATCTTTTAAGTTTTTTTCTGAAAAATATTGATTAAGAAAATCTGTTATTTCATCCTCAGCCAAAACACCTTTAATTGAGGACTTATAAAAAAGTTCTTTTTTCATATCAAAGATCATTTTTAGGCTTTCCAATTCTGTTCCCAATTCATTACTGGTCTTGGAAAGAAAAGCAGACATGCGATCTTCCATTAATGCCAAAACTCCAATATAAATAGCTTTTAGAAATTTCGCATCTCGTTCGGAGGTAGGAAGATTGTCAAAATAATTGAAGACGATTTGGTTCTCTATTTCGAACTCTTTTATCTCTACACGTTTGAGCTTCTGATTGACCTGTAACATACTAACTACTAATAATTAACAATATTCGTTTCTGTATTTAATAAAATAATTAGATTATAAATCTAAAATCTTTTATATTATTTTCAATTACCCACTTTTCAAATTCTTGAACTACCCCTTTAGAAAAAATTTCATTAAAAGGCTCTTCTCTACAAGTCAAGTCAATCATATCATCCAAAGTTGCTTCTATTGATTTTTTAATACCCTCGTCTGTCTTAATTTTTTGATATATCGTCCAAGGTTTATCCTTAGTTACTGAGGACAAATAATTACCATTGGCATCAAGCATTATCTTATCATGGGCAACTTCAAAAGTAGATATAGAAACTCTATGAACTACCCTTAATCCTGATTTTCTTGCTTTTACTATTTCATCATAAATATCTTGATTCCCTGTCCATACATTGTTTGTGTTTCCAGCCTTATTTTTAGGGTAATCACTATCATGTAATACAGAAAAATTTATTTTAAAGTGTGATAGCATCTTTATTAAGGGAATGATTGTATATTTCCCTCTTGCCCTTATTAATATGGGCTTACAATTAATATGATATTTTTCAGGATCTAACCTCATAATTGTATCGAAAGCTGCAAATTCAGTATCACCTTCCACAATAACGGGATATTGTCCAAAAAACATTTCCGAAAGATTTTGATCGAAGCTATTGAGCAATTTTAAATTTTCAATCTCGTGGGGTGAGAATTTAACATCATCTGATCGGTATGTATGAGGGATGGGATTTCCAGCATCTCGTGATAACCGAACAATTGTTGTGTGATCCTCGAAAGGATTTATAAAAAGAGGGCTATGTGTTGTCAACATAACTTGCCAAGACGGGTCATTTGCAAGTTCATATAAATACTTGGATGCCGCTCTTATACCATTTGGATGAAGAGCTATTTCTGGCTCATCAATTAATAGCATATATCCAGGTAAAGCCACCTCATTGTCCCTCTCATCGATTGCTTTTTCTGCTTCAATATCTTTAGTTGCTTGTAGTTCTTTTATTTTCTCATCAATGGCAATCTGCTTAATTTGTTTCGTACCATCAGTTTTTGATCTTTCCCTTTCACCTTCAAGCTTCTTTATCTCCTTTTCTATAAGTTTTATTCGCTTTTCATTATCAGATTTAAAATTTTTTATCGCTTGTAGTCTTGATCGAACTTGTAGTAAAGACCAAAACAAAGCCCTTTGCGAGCCCGTTCCTTGCTGATCCCAATCTACATTCTCATCAAACTCCTTTATATTTAGCTTAGAGCCTTTAACTAAAGCATCAAGGGGATCAACTCTTAACTCAGACATTCCTATGCTTAAATCAATAGAAAGATTTGGGAAAATTTTATTATGACTGTTTGTCATTCTTTCATTAATTTTTTCAATAATTTCTTTGTGTTCTTCAACAGGTTTTTTAGCATGTATGGTAAAGACCTCTAATGCTTTACTTATTTCAGATTCTTTATCATCTAAATTTAAACGTAGATTTTCTGCAATTGGGTCTACTATCAGTTTTAATAAGTTTTTCAATTCTGCTTGCGGATTCTCTAGTGCGCCAATTCTAAAAGGAACGGGTAGTCTGCTATTAAAGACGTTATCTAAACCAGCAGCATTACCGTCTTCCGAATATTCACTAACTTCAGGATCGTAAGTTTTTCTTGTCTTAACCCCACTTTTATCCCATTCCCATCTACTCTTTACAACTAGTAGATCGCCTTCCTTTTCTTTCCACTTTTCTGCAATATTTGCTGTTCCTTCTGGAATGTGTACCGATATTTCTATATAAGTATTTTCATCTTTAGATCTCTTGCAGTAATCTTTTTCATAAGAATATACTTGAGTTCCTACCGCTAATTCGTAAGCTTTTAATATTGTTGATTTGCCTGCATTGTTATCACCAACTAAACATAAAATATTATCCAAACTAACCGTTACCCCTTCATTACCAATACATCCTAAGTTAGCAATTGATATTTTTAACAATTTTGACCTCATATATATTTAATCAAATAAGTTTTTAACATGTCGATTTATATAACTATTCAAACCAGTTCCGCTTATTGCTAAACTCTTCATATTTTCAACATGATACTGCCCTGCTCTTGCATAACTATAACGATAAGTACGAGAATTGCCAGAAAATCCCACAAGTATATAATCAGCACCTATTTCATAGGCGGAGACTCCTGAGTCTCCGCCTGAATTCCTATAGCTTTCCATAGCTATATTTCGATATGAATTTGTGACATACCTTTATCTCCTTGTTTATAATCGTCTCTAACATCAAATGTATCATCCAAAAGGTTGATATCCTCAGCCTTTCCAAGGTCATACATTTTCCATCCCATTTTACCAGAAGACGAATATCCTCCAATTTGAAAAGCTCTCAAACCTTCATTTCCAGCAGTAGTTTTACCATAACAATGTGGCTCTACTTCTCTTGATTCTCCTTCGTAAGAAAATTCAATTACATTTTGGTTAGTGATTGCGTCAATAATTTTTTGGTTCATGATTGTTTGTTTAAGTATTAGTTGTTTTTATATCGAACATATGCTTATTGCTAATTTGATGTGTTCGAGTCATCAATAATATCAGCAAAATCAAATTCGTGGATAAGCATTATCGTATGCCCATCTTTTCTCATATTTATAGCTTTCTCTACTTTGCGACCATAACAAGAAAATGCCCATGCAGGGTTACCATTATCACCAACTATTAAATAGTCTGTTTTAAGCGTTATGCCATCGGTTGGTATACCTCCAAGATTGAGTATTTTTTTCTTCAAACCCTCCCTACTAATTCTTTGTAGTATGCCTGTGATACAGAAAGTCTTGCCCTCAAATTTAACATTAGGCTCACTCGTGCATAAGCCAGAGATATTGATATGCTCAGTTTCCTTTCGAATCTGTTCACTTATCACTTCATCCTGGATATTTACGAACTCTTTGAAATAAGCTTTTAAAACCAATCGCTCGTCATCATCAATTTTATTATCCGATAGCACAGATAGAATTAAACTTCTTATCTCATCGTAAGGGTAATATGTGTTTAAGTGTTCATTTTCTTCTAACCATTTATTTAAATCAATAACTTCCTGATCATTAATTACTCCATCTGCTAGAATTCCATGGCAAAGCCCCTGTAATGTTTGTATGTCAGAAGTTATAGGGTTATAATAAAAGCTGTCGTTCTCATATTTTTGACATAGCCAATACAAGTCTTCAATAGTCTCTTTTGATGGCATTTGCTGACTAGCGGCCTCTGCTATAATATTCATAAATTCATTAAAAGGATTTCTACCTATTAAAGCATCGTGTGCATTTGCCCATTTTTGTAGCTCATTAATTTCCTTTTCGTTTACTTCTCCATCTAAGTTTATTCCAAGCAAAATCCCTTTTAAAGAACTAATTGCTTTATCGGCTTGCGACTTTGATGTGTAGATATCTAGAATCAGTTGGTCTGGTTGTTTCATATAAGTATATTCAAGAGTAAGTAAAACAGCTCAATGCAAGCAACAATTTGAGTTGTGCATTCAGTGTTAAAAAAAGGTTGTTATAAAAGGGATTTGAGAGAAAATACGAAGAGAAACGAGCTAGAATTATTTAGATATCGTAATATACGATGAATAACTTGAAGTTTGCAAATTCTAATGCCACTTCTTAAAACATAAAGCTGAATTAACACTTACACGCGCTTTTCTCAACATATGTTTTATTACCATTACTATTGTAATAAAAACAACCGCCTTTAGAGCCTTGATATAATTTTTGCCCGGACTTATAAGTGCCGCACGGCATATAAGTTTCGGTATCTGTACCAGCCCCAACTTCATTTTGTTTGCTACAGGCCAGTATGCCAATACTTAAAAACAGGATATAATAAAATCTTTTCATGCAGCCAAGATATCTGACCAGGAGAACTAATTTTTACGGTTTCCCGTACCTACTCAAAAAAAATTAACCTATTCTTTTAGTTGTAAAGAAAATAATACTATCTTAATCGCAATTAATATATTTTATTTACTTTTTAACCATCATCTTATATCTAAAACAAATGACACCGGCCACGCCAAAAACGTAGCCAATTTCGAAACCCTTATTGCGTATTTAACCGGCTACGGCGCCGTTTATAACCCTAGCAATGCAAACATCCAGTTAACGAGTTTAACCGAGAAAGCTGYCGCAGCAAAAACCATTAGCGAGCAAGTACACGATGCGGCCGCAAAAAACAGCAACGCCATTGCCATTCGCGATCTGGCTTTTCAGCCTTTAAAAAAGCTGAGTACCCGAATCGTAAATGCGATAAAAGCGAGCGATGTWGCGCAACAGGTAATTGATAATGCCATTACCCACAACCGCAAAATTCAGGGCCAAAGGGCATCGGTAAAGTTAACAGAAGAAGAAAAACAGAAGCTGGCAGCAAGCGGCACTATTGTTAACCAGGTATCGGCCTCGCAACAAAGTTTCGATAGCCAGCTCGATACCTTCGATAAACAGATCAAACTGTTAGCTACCATCCCCACCTATGCGCCCAATGAGGTAGAGCTGCAGCAGGTCACCCTTACCACCTTGTACAACGATTTATTGCAGAAAAACCGCGATGTGGTATCAAAAACATCTGAGTTAAGCACCTTTAGGCTTAACCGCAACAAAATCCTGTACGATACTGAAACCGGTATAGTGGCACTCGCTTTAGATGCCAAAAACTACAGCAAATCGTTGTTTGGCGTAAGTACCCCGCAGTACAAACAAATTTCGGGCATTCCGTTTAAACCGATAAAAATTTAGCCTATCATGAAAAAAATCATCCCATCCCAATGTACATTTTAAAACAGCAACTCGGTTGCTGTTTTTGTTTAAAAGATATACTGCAAACTGTTGACAGCAAACCAGGGCAGCTAATAGCATTTATCATATTCTTAACTGCAAACTAAAAGCTGTTCACTGCAAACTAAAAGTAACCTACCTCTCCGATAAAGTTGTTAACTGCGCTGGCAAAACCATCAACTGCAAACATAAAGCTACCAACTGCAAGTATAATGTTGTTAACTGCGCTGATAGAACTGTTAACTGCAAGTATAAACCTGCCAACTGCAAGTATAATGTTGTTAACTGCAAGTTTAGAACTATCTACTGCAAGTTCAGAACTATTAACTGCGCTAACAATTCTGCCATCCGCAAGCATAAACCTACCAACTGCGAGTATAATGTTGTTAGATGCGCTGATAGAACTGTTAACTGCTTTCATCATGCTGGCACCCGCAAGCATAAACCTACCAACCACAGGTATAATGTTGCTAACTGCAATGCAAAACGGCGAATTGAAAAGCTCAATGAAGATTGCTTTTATCGATATAACAATTTTAATAGGAAAGTTCAAAGATCTCTCCTCCAAAGGAGTTTCTTCGGAACGCTACTGTAGAGATGACGAATTTTATCGAGGTAGAATGACTTAATGATAAAAACACTACTAATGAGATTGCTTCGGCTCGCTCACTCCCAGCCTCGCAATGACGGATTTATCGAGATTAAATAACGCGAATGATTCTCTGCACCCTGCTATCCTGCATAGCAGATAGCGACCGCTTTAAGGTTCCCGCATGCGCGGGAATGACGACCGTATTATAGCGAGCGCCTTAAACCCCTATCCGCCTATCGGCACCTTTCCCCTGAAAGGGAAAGGGCTAAAAAACAAATTACCGCATCCTGCAATATGCTCCATGCGATCTGCATCATGCTATCGGCCTAGGATATGATGGAAGGAGAAAACGTTAAAGCTTTAGCACCCCCTTTCAACTTACCACTACCCCGAGGCAGCACACCCTCCCCGATCCTTCATCGGGGCTTGTGCTGACGACCAAAAAGCTTTGACGAATTTATCCGACATCAGATCCAAGCCTTTCAGTTATGCCTTGGTTTTTGTTGTTTTTAATGGCAGGCATGCTTTCGCTACGCTCAGGTTTGTTTCTTTTGGGCCAAGCCAAAAGTAAGAGCCCTTCGGTGGCTAACCGAGGCAAGCCCAAGTAGAGGGCAACAACATAGCGACCGCTTTAAGGTTCCCGCCTGCGCGGGAATGACGACCGTATTAGAAAGTACAAAGATCTCTCCTCCAAAAGAGTTCCTTTGGAACACTACGGTCGAAATGACGAATTAATCGAGGTAGAATGACTTAATGCTAAAAACACTACTAATGAGATTGCTTCGTCAGCTGAAAAAGCCTTCTCGCAATGACGAATTGATCGCAATTAAAATAACGCGAATGATTTCTCTTCTCCCTGTTGTCCGGCATAACAGATAGCGAGCGCTTTAAGGTTCCCGCCTGCGCGAGAATGACGACCGTATTATAGCGAGCGCCTTAAACCCCTATCCGCCTATCGGCACCTTTCCCCTGAAAGGGAAAGGGCTAAAAAACAAATTACCGCATCCTACAATATGCTCCATGCGATCTGCATCCTGCTATCCGGCCTGGCAGATTTTCGTAGAAATAAGCATTGAAATTCTTGCACAACCCCACAATACACCACTGCTCAAGGCAATATAAAGTCCCGATTCTTCATCGGGGCCTCCATATTGCCGCAATAAGAATTTCGATAGCTTAGTTCAAGAAAGGATGCAAGCCTTGATTTTTGGTTACCTTTTTATCAAGAAAAAGGTAAGAGCCCCTCGGCGGCGGCGAGCCGAGGCAAGGCAGAGCTT
>NZ_JBFTRT010000182.1:0-8600 GCF_056399685.1 Pedobacter sp. 01N416 | reverse complement strand
TTCTAATGCTGTGTGGCGCATAAAACAGGCTGTTAACCTGTTTAATCCATTTATAGCGATGATAGCCTAAAAAAGCTTCGTCGCCAGCATCACCACTTAAGGCAACGGTTACATGCTTCCTGGTATTTTTACTGAGCAACATGGTAGGTATAGCACTCGAATCAGCAAAAGGCTCGTCATAAAAACGGTTAAAGTTTTCAATCAAGTCAATGCCATCATTGTAATTACATTCAATGGTATAATGGTCGGTACCTAAGTGTTTCGCAACCTGATTGGCATAAGCACTTTCATCGAAACCTTTTTCATTAAATTTTATAGAAAATGTTTTAACGTGGTCGATTTCTTTTGTGGCCATAGCTGCAATTAACGATGAATCTATACCGCCAGATAAAAACACACCCAATGGTACATCAGCATTCATCCTGATTTTAACCGCATCGGCCAAAATAAGCGCTAAAGCTTCTTTAGCTTCTTCATAACTTCCATCAAATTTATTCTTCCAGCCATAATCTAAAGTCCAGTATTCTGTAATTTTAAGCTTATGAGATTTAAGGTCGTATTTAAAATAGTTGGCTGCAGGTAACTGTTTCACCTCTGCATAAATAGACTGAGGCTCTGGCACATAACCCCAGATTAAATRTTGATTAATGGCTTCTTCGTTAACACTTAGATTCCTGTCTATATTGATTTGTGAGGGTTGACTTGCAAATTCGAACGACGAGTGATCGTGTGCATAATAAAAAGGTTTTTTGCCAAAGCGATCTCTGGCACCAAACAGCTCGTTTTTATGGGTATCATAAATCACAAAAGCAAACATTCCGTTAAAACGGGTTAAGCAATCGGCTCCATATTCTAAATAAGCTGCGCATATTACTTCGGTATCTGAACTGGTGTTAAACTGATAGTTTTTCCGTTCCAGGTCTTTTCTAATGTCTTTGTAATTGTATATTTCTCCGTTAAAAACAATATGGAGGTGCATATATGAAAAGGGTTGATTGGAGCGGGCATCAAGATCGATAATGGCCAATCTATTGTGTGCAAAAATAACCTGATCGTAACGTTGAACCCCTGTATAATCCGGACCTCGAAAACTGATTCTTGCCATTTTCTCACGGATAGTTCCGTTTGAGTAAGGTATGGTTGTGCCGTATATTCCACACATAGTGATAATATTTTAGATTGTTAACTAATTAATTCTTCATATTGAGCGCTGATTTTATCAAGCGCACATTTCTGATATACATTTCTCCTAATCTCAGCCGGGTTCCATTGGCCTTGAGTGCAGGCCTGGATAATTCGCCGCCTAAAGCCTGCCAGATCATCCTGTTCTAAAACAAAACCGTTAAAGCCATCGATAATTAATCCAGGAATGCCACTCACTCTAAAGGTTACTACTGGTAGGCCTACGGTAAGCGCTTCTAAAACCACATTCGGGAAACCTTCTGTATAAGAGCTCAACACCATTAAATCGTGCTGAACCATTACCTCGTGGATGTTTTTAATCTCTCCTAAAATTTTAAGTCTGTGATCGAGCTGCAGGTCCTTAATTTTAGTGTTAATCTGATCTTTTAGTGCTCCTGTTCCCACGAAATCGAGATGATAATTTTCGGGCAAATGCGCCATAATATCAACCAGCCGTTCTAAGCCTTTTTCCAGTGCAAAACGGGCCACAACTAATAATTTATAAATTTTATCAGGTGTTTTAGCCTCCTTTAACTTATTAGTTTTCAATACTGGATTGGCAATAACCCTGATCAGCTCCTGATTGACATTATAAGTATCAATCAATGATTGTTTCATTTCTTCTGATTGGCAAACGATCTGTTTGTAGCCCCGATAACTTGCGCTGGCAAAAAGCTCGTAAAACCTCGACTTAAATCCTTCAAACAATCTTTGTTCGTGCGGAATATTAGACGCCCTAGCAATAAGCATCGGAATTTTTAAAAACCTGCCAACCAGYGAGACTAAAATATTGATGTGATCGGTTGTAGAAAAAACCGCATAGGGTTCTTCTTTTTTTAGTAAGTTATAAAGCGCAAAAAAAGATTTAGATGCTTTTTTGGTTTTTAAATCGATAAAACGGACACCTTCCAGATCCATCGAGAAACAATTCACGGTCGAATCTAAAATCACAATGGTCACGTCAAACTTATCTTTGTTAAATCCTTGGGCCAAATTCCAGAACACCCGTTCTGAGCCGCCCGAAGTTAATGAGCTGAGTACAAAGAAAACTTTCTTTTTAAGCTTAACTTCTTCTTTAATAGTTTTTTGTGGAGCGTACATATCATTTTAGTTGATGACAATCCTATTAATCGTTAACCAAATAATTTTAAAATCGGTTAGGATATCATTGTGATTGATATACCTCATGTTCTGTTTAATTTTTGCGGGGATAATCCTTTCGATGTAATAAGTTTCAGGATCTTCGGCATGTTTTAGCAGCTCATTTTCATTGCAGAACTCAACCGATGCCCAATCAGTAATACCCGGTTTAACGGATAAAACGTAACGTTGTTCTTCATTGTAAAGATTCACGTATTTTCTAACTTCCGGTCTTGGTCCAACAAAACTCATCTGCCCTTTTAAAACATTCAATAGCTGGGGCAATTCATCTAACTTGTATTTCCGTAACCAGTAGCCTATCCTTGTAATGCGGTTATCCCTGTTCCCGATGGTGAGTAAGCTATTGTTACCCTGTATTACATACATGGTTCGAAACTTTGCCAAATGAAAATCTTTCATATTCCGTCCAACCCTGATCTGTTTAAAAATAACAGGACCTTTCGAGTCTAGCTTGATTAGGATGGCAATCAAGATTAAAAGCGGACTGAACAACACTAAACACAGCATTGCAAAAACCACATCGAATATTCTTTTTTTATTTATTTTCATGATGCTACTGCCATTTGTTTATGCCCTGAAAAGCCACTTTCTTCAATTTCTGAATGGCTATTTAATTGAATATGCACACAGCTGATTACGGAAGTGATGATAAATTCTACTTCTGTATCTGTTAATTGTGGATAAATGGGTAGAGAGATCTCACAAGCATAATTCTGATAGGCCATTGGATAATCTTCAATTTTATAACCCAGGTTTTTAAAGAGCGTAAGCATTGGCATCGGGATAAAATGCACATTGCTCGCAATCCCCAAAGATGCCAGGTCATCAATGATCTGATCTCGCTGTATCTCGGTTAAACCTTTAACCCTCAAGGGGAAAAGATGGTAACAGGATTCGCGTTGCGTACTCACTAAAGGTGGGGCAATAAACCAATCTTCGTGCTGAAAGCCATCGCAGTAATGCTGCGCAATTTTCTTACGCTTAGGTAAAAGATCTGGATTATATTTCCTGATCTGTGCTAAACCAATTGCAGCGCAGATATCAGGCATATTGATCTTTAGTCCCTGAAACAGGATGTCGTACCTCCAGCCAGCACCTCTTGATTTAGAAAGCGCATCTTTGTTCTGACCATTAAGTGTGTACATTTTTAAGTAGTTGTATTCTTCCTGAGGATCAAATGCAGCTGGCAGGTTTAAGCAGATCGCGCCTCCTTCGGCTGTGGTAATATTTTTAACGGCATGAAACGAAAATATCGTTACATCGCACAGCTGTGCCGCTGGTTTATCGTAATATAAACTGCCTATTGAATGTGCAGCGTCCGAAATCAGCAATATTCTTTTAAGTAAGAATTGTTTATCTGACTGACATTTAAATTTTTTCTTAACATCAACATGATTAATCAATTCTTTTAGCGCAGCATAATCACACGGCCAGCCGGCAATATCTACTGCAATTATAGCTTTGGTTTTTGTAGTAATTGCAGCCTTAACCTTTTCAGGATCGATATTAAAATCATCAAGCACATCAACCATAACCGGAGTTGCGCCGCAATGAAGCACCGCTAATGCTGTGGCACTATAGGTATATGCCGGTACAATTACTTCGTCGCCAGCTTTAACACCAAACCACTTTAACATTAAAATAGCACCCGATGTCCAGGAATTTACACAGATCACCTCATCAGTTCCAGTCATCGCTTTAATTTCACATTCAAGGGCTTTTACTTTTGGCCCTGTAGTAATCCATTTATCGTTAAGTGTTTCCAATACCTGATCAACAACAGATTGATCGATAAAGGGCGGAGAGAATGGGATATTCATATTCGTCAATTTATTTGTGTTAATTGTATTCAACCAAAATGGGGTCTACCATTTTGATTTTGGAGAGTTGTAGAATGGCAAAGTATAGGAACAATGTTGGTCCGCTCGTTGCCAAAAGCCATTCGTTATGAAAAAATGAGTTGATGGATATTGCCAAAAAAGAACAGCTCAAACAGACCAGAAGCGCATTTTTCTTATCTTTGATGTGCAGAAAAGCATAAAAAATGATCTTCCCTACTTTTCGATATAATAAAATGAGTAAAATAAAGCCCAGCAAAGGCCCCAAATAAGTAATAAACATTAAATAGGCATTATGGGATGTAATTACGATAGGCCCTTTTTTATAAACAAAATTGTGTTGCACTACATCGTTCCAGGTTTTTCCATAAAACAATAGCCCAAAAGGATATTCGGTTATAATTTGGATGTTCTCTCCCATTAAATCGCCACGCTCTTCTTTACCTTTCGCATTTTCGGCACTTTTATTTAAAATATTCTGTTGTTTTTTCCCCTCGGAAAATTGTTCAATTGAACTTTGCGCGATAAAAAATATGGCGCAAAACACACCGAATATTAAAATGGATTTGGCTTTATAATAGCTTAAAAAAAATAATCCGGTTACAACTGCAAAAGCGACCAAAACCGACCGTTGCATACCGAAGAAAATAAGAGAGAGCGATAACCCAAATAAGAGAAGGTTAATTAGCCAGCTTCGTTTAAACAGTAGAGCATTAATAACTAAAAATGGCGTTAAAGCAGCCATCTGGTAGCCGAAAGTAAAAATAGTGGTCGATATCCCTGCTGGTGCCTGTAATACGTCTTCCTGCACCAAAAGCGAACGGATAGCCGCCATATTGTACTGGTGATCGATAAACATTATGATTCCGGAAAGCAGCAATACACCAAAGAAAAATCCGACTGCGATGTTCATCCGTTTTAAATTCGTACCGATAACATAGTTGAACAACAAGGCAAAGCATGCAGCAACAATTAATAAGGCAAAAAAACCAGTAACATCTGCCTGACCTATGAGATAAAAAAACAGGGCGGCAATAAAGAAAATAAATAATTCTTTGCCATATAGAAACCCTGTTTCTTCTGTCCGGTAGAAATAGATTAAGGGCGCCAGGAAAACTATTGGTGCCGGAATTCTGAAGACCCCAGTCATGAAGATATTGAATGTTGTTGCATAAACATAGGCAAACAACAAAAAGAGAAACATTATTTTTTTAATCATGACATGATGAGTTGCTCCCAGTTGGCAGAAATGAGTTCAATAGAATTTGTTTTGTTGATCGATTTTGCTTTTGCTGAAAATTTATTTTTTAACTTACTGTTATTAAGTATCTTATCAATAGATAATGAAAGCCCTACTATATCTTCTTTAGCCACCAAAAGCCCGTTAATTCCATGTTCGATAATCTCTGAAGGACCAAACTCACAGTCCATTGCTACACAGGCACAGCCCATTCCCATCGCTTCTACCAATACATTTGGATAGCCCTCATTTCTGGAAGAAAGCACAAAAACCTCTGCTTGCGCATAATAATCCTGCAGGTTCGATTTAAAGCCGATCAATTTAACTTTATCTGTTAAATTTAAATCCGTAATCTGCTTTTCGAGGTTTTCTCTTTCAGGGCCTTCACCCGAGATTAAAAGATCAACATCGGATAACTCCAAGCGGCTATAAGCATTAATAAGCAGATCGAAACCTTTTTCGCGAGTTAATCTTCCAACAGAAAGTATAAATGCTTTATCATTTACGGTATCTTTATTTGGCTTTATAAACTGATTGATTGGATTATGGATGGTTTCAAAATTATTCAGTTTTTCGAATTGCTTAATCCTTTTAAATCCTTTAAACATTCCAAATGCTGGTAGCACAATGGCTTTTGATTTTCTATAAATATGGAATATAAACCACTGTAGTAATTTGTTGTATTGTTGTATGGTGCTATTTAGGGCCGTTCTTTCTGAAACCAGGTAAGGCAAACCTAAAATCATACAACATAAACCTGCCCACACGTTCGCCGATGTCATAAAACAAATGGTACAGTCCGGTTTTTCTTTCTTTAATAGAGAAAGTAACCGGTAAAAAGTTAAGTAAGCATATCTAATCCTGTTTAAGAGATTTTGACTTTCTTTTCTTTCTACAAGATTTACAATTTTAACCTGTTTATTGATCTGATATTTAACTTGAGCTGTATTAAGGCAAATCATTGTAACACTGCATTTTTTTTCACTGAAATGATTAGCCAGATTACTAATTACCCTTTCAGCTCCGCCACCTTCTAAACTGTTGATTACGAAGCATAATTTAGTAGTCATTTCGAATTAGTTTACAATTGTTTTAATGGTCTGGAAAGCGTTTCCAAAGGTTTTATATTTCACTTCGAAGAGGAAGTATTTTCTGAGGTAAAAGTTCAAAAGTTTAACTTTCTGTAAGCCAGTATATGTGAAGATTTTAATGATGATATAGAAATCACTCAGTTGCATCTTCTTTAATGGAATATAAGCAACCGGACTCCAAATCCCTCCGGGATGACGCCTGTAACAGCTCATTACTTCAGGTAAAACATATATTTTTTTACCCGTTACCCAGGTACAATAGAGTTTCAACAGTTTATCACAGGCATTGCATTTCAAAAACCAATCGTTTTTATAAAGATTTCTAATGGCTTCAATGTTGCGGTAAACAATAGTTGCGGTACAGGTTTCAACTTGCCTGTTTACAATCAGATCGCTAAAGCTATACTGTAAGGGAACAGGGTTAAAATCCATGTAAAACAGTTCAGTATCATCAAAATTTATTTCGCGTGTATAATGGCAGCACATTACATATTCTGGATTATTTTCTAAAAAATCTACCTGTTTCTGCAGTTTATATGGATCTAACCAATAATCATCACCATCGCATGTGGCTACGTATTTACCTTTGGTTTCTAGCGCAACCCGAATTACGTTTTGGGTAGCACCGATATTCTTTGGCGCTTTTAAACGCTTAATTTTATCAGGATGTTTGGCAACATATTCATCGATAATCTCTGTGGTTCCATCTGTAGAACAATCGTCTCCAATAATAATTTCTGTATTAAAATTGCATTTCTGCATCAGAAATCCATCCAGTGCTTTCGCAATAAATTTACTGTGGTTATAAGTGATGCAAAAAATGCTAACCATTATACCTGTATCGTCTTGTTTCATAATAGAAGCTGCTATTAATTGCCGTTAACCGCCATGCCTATGCTGCCATTAACCATGGTACTGTAATCAGCGAGTTTAAGCACTTGTTTTTTGCGGTAATTCTGGGTTCTCAAAATAATCCTGACTACTAAATCCTGATCGGCACTGGTTAACGTATGGTAAAGTGGCAAACACATAATGCGTTTAGAAATAGAATCACAGATCGGCATATTTACCTTCGCAATGTATGGCAAGGCCGATAAGGATGGGTAAAAGTATCGCCTACAATACACCTGAACCAGTTCTAACTGTTTCATGCAATCGAGCATAATTTCTTCCGATCTGAATATTACGGGATAGTATGCGTAATTAAATTCCGTATCGGCCTGAATAACCTGAAACTGGGCTTCAATTTTGTTTAAACGCATTTCGTAATGCTGTGATAGCTCTTTGCGTTTACTTAAAATCTGATCGATATGTTTTAGGTTACAAAGACCCATTGCAGCGTGAAACTCGGAGTTTTTAGCATTAGTTCCAATCTCTGAAAAGGTATCTACCCCACTATAACCGAAATTACGCATCAGCGCCATTCTCTTTAAAGTATCAGGATTTTGAGTAAAAACAGCCCCACCTTCAATGGTATGAAACAGTTTAGTTGCATGGAAGCTGGTTGTGCTTACATCGCCATAAGCGAAGATCGATTTACCTTTATATTTTGTGCCAAAACAATGGGCGGCATCATAAATTACCTTTAGTCCATGTTTTTTTGCAATGCGGTCTATCGCTTCAATATCACAAGGGTTTCCAAAAACGTGTGTAGCCAAAATTGCCGAGGTATTAGACGTAATGGCCGCTTCAATTTTATTGGGATCTATGTTAAGGGTATCTTCATCTATATCAACAAAAACAGGTTTGCAACCTTGCCAAACAATACTGCTGGTGGTAGCCACGAAAGAAAACGGTGTGGTAATAATTTCGCCTTTTACTTCTAATGCCTGTATGGCCAGCTGTAATGCGATAGTACCATTGGTTACATATAATAAATGAGGTAGCTCTAAGTATTGTTGCAACTTCAACTCCAGTTCATTTACCAAAGGACCATTATTGGTGAGCCACTGTCTGGCCCAAATGCTACTTACATAGCTTTTAAAATCTGCCTGTTTAGGCAAAAAGGGTTTGGTTACAGGTATCATTGTTTGAGGATTAATTGTTTAAAATCAAGGAGTGCAGCGAGTTTGATGCTGCTACTTATGC
>NZ_JBFTRT010000181.1:0-8631 GCF_056399685.1 Pedobacter sp. 01N416 | reverse complement strand
CCCTGATAGTTTTACACCCAAGCAAGGATTTTTCACAAGTCAGCTGGGGTTAAAAGCGCAGATTTACACCGAATTGTTCCCCGATTTTGAGGAGCACACCTACGATCTGGCAATTTTTGGGGTACTTGATGGAAGAGGCGCCGTTAACAATGAAGGCTCTGCCCTGGCACCCGATTATTTTAGAGAGAAATTTTATAAACTCAACGAAGGTGCTTTTAATAGTAGGATTGTCGATTTAGGCAATATTAAACACGGCGCAACCATTGCCGATACCTATATTGCCATCAAGATGGTGGTTTCGGAACTGATTAAAAAAGACATTATTCCAATCATTATTGGCGGTGGACAAGACTTAACTTATGGCCAATACCTGGGTTATGAAGATTTAGAGCAAAAAGTAGATCTGGTGGTTATTGATAACCAATTTGACATTGGCGATGACGACAATGAGGGAATTGCTACCCGCTCAGACTGTTACCTGAACAAAATTTTCCTGCACCAGCCCAATTACCTTTTCAATTTTAGCAATGTGGGTTATCAAACTTATTTTGTAAACCAAGAAAGTTTGAGCGTGATGGATAAATTATATTTTGATGTACACCGCTTGGGTGAATTTGCTCAGGACATTACCCTAACAGAGCCTATTATCCGTAATGCAAACATGATTAGCTTTGACATGGGCGCTATCCGTTCTGCAGATGCCGCAGCAAATGCGAATACCACGCCGAATGGTTTTGATGGTGAAGAAGCCTGTCGTATTGCCCGTTATGCTGGCATGAATGATAAGTTGACCTCAATTGGTTTTTACGAGTTTAATCCGGCCTATGACAATAATGGACAAACTGCCTTCTTACTTGCTCAAATGGTATGGTATTTTGTTGATGGATTTTATGCCCGCAAAAAGGATTTTCCGCTAACACCGAAATCACAATTTATGATCTATCGAACCAGTTTAAAAGACGGTTCGGGAGAAATGATGTTTGTGAAAAGCAAAAAATCAGACCGCTGGTGGATGCAGGTCCCTTACCCTTCGGGACAATCTAAAAACGAGCGTTACCATCTGGTGCCTTGCAGATATGATGATTACCAGACTGCTGTTAATGGCGAAATGCCCGATTTATGGTGGAGAACCTACCAAAAACTTAACTAAAAGCTATCCCTGAAACAGTCCATCATAATTTTACACAGCTATTTACGTTTTAGCGGTACAGATTTCTATATTTGGACAGAATTAAACTAACCTCATGAAACCATCATGATTTTCAATATCACAAAGTAAAATCAACAAATCATGATAGCTTTATCACCAATGAAAAAAATATTATACAGATGAAAAAACTATTATTATCTGCGATGGCGCTATTGCCCCTTGCAGCCTTGGCACAGAAGCCATTTACAGTTAGTGGCGATATAAAAGGATTGAAAACCGGAGATAAGGTTTACCTGATCTATCAGGGAGATGGTAAAAACATTACTGATTCGGCAACTGTAACAAATGGCACTTTTGCATTTAAAGGAACATTGTTAAATCCTGCACAGGGAAGTCTTTTCTTAAACAAAAACCCTTACGTAAACCGTCCGGCACAGGGAGAGAAATTAGATGCTTTATCGCTATACGTAGAGCCAGGAAATATAAAGCTAGCCGCAGCAGATTCTTTAAAAAAAGCAACAATTACTGGCTCACCAGTTAATGACGATGCAAAGAAATTAAAAGCATTAACTAAACCTGTAGCAGATAAACTTGCTGCAATTAATGCAGAATATGCAGCCTATACACCCGAGCAGAAACAAGATAAAGCTGTTATGGGGGCTTTAGGTGCCCGTTATGAAAAAGAAGCTGCTGGAATGGCTCCATTATTATTACAGTATGCAAACGGCAATCCAAAATCATTTATCAGCTTAAGCGCAATTAGCCAATTGGCAGCAGATCCTGATCAGGCAACAGCAGCAGAAAAAGCTTTTGTTGGGTTGTCGCCAGACTTGAAGGCAACTACTACAGGTAAAAAAATTGCTCAAATATTTGACGCTGGAAGAAAAACCGCTGTAGGTGCCATGGCTATGGACTTTACGCAAGTTGATACCGCAGGTAAACCTGTTAAATTATCCGATTTTAAAGGTAAATATGTACTGGTAGATTTTTGGGCATCTTGGTGTGGCCCATGCCGCCAGGAAAACCCAAATGTGGTAGTGGCTTACAACAAATTTAAAGATAAAGGCTTTACTGTTTTGGGTGTTTCTTTAGATGGAGGAAATACCAGAACTACCAAAACGGCATGGCAGAAAGCCATTGAGGCTGATAAGTTAACCTGGACACATGTATCAGATTTAAAAGGCTGGAGCAATGAAGTGGCTCAAATGTATGGCATTCAATCCATTCCGGCTAATTTCTTAATTGATCCAACAGGTAAAATTATTGCAAAGGGACTTAGAGAACAAGCTTTACAAGACAAACTTCAAGAATTACTGGGAAGTAAATCGAAATAAAAAAGCGTTCAAAACAAAGAAAGCCCCAATTAAAATTGGGGCTTTCTTTGTTTATACGAAAACGTATTATGCAGATTTTAAGAAATCCAATACGTTAATGAAATAATTTTCAAGCCCTTCGTAAGGATCTTCTCCCGGAATCCATGAAGCAAATTTCCAGTATTCCCAATCTGCATTTTCAATTACCGGCGGGATTAGAAGAAAATATTGCTCTTCTCCTAAGCCACCAATAATAATGCTTCTGGCCAGTTTAATGGCTACCTCTAGCAACTCATCATTTTCTGTCCAAATCTCGATTAGCTGTGGATCAACATCCTTTAGAAATGCGATATCACTTGCTTTTGAAAACGACGGATCAACGTGTTCATTTGGCGTGGTAAATCCATTGGTAATCAACAGAAATTCCTTATAATCCGTTGGAAGCGTTACGCCCAATCTTACCTCAGCTTCTTGTATTTCGGCTGAGGTGGCGGGTTGATTGCCTAGCCACTTTGCTTCGGTTTGCTCAGGTGTAAAACTAAACTCTCCTTGTTTAATTGCGATTTCGGAGATCTTCTTAAGTACTTTTTTCAACTTATGTTATTTTTAAATTAAGTCAAAACCAATATCTTCTCTGAAATATTTCCCGTCGAAATAAATTCTGCCAGCATCAGCAGTTGCAGATTGTAAGGCAGTAAACAAATCTTTTTGCAAACTGGTAATCGCAATTACCCTTCCTCCATTTGTTTTCACGACATCATTTTCTAACAATGTTCCGGCATGGAATGCGTTAGAATGACGTAGGTTTTCAATTCCAGTAATGGCTTTACCCTTCAGGTAATCGCCTGGGTAACCACCTGCCACAATCATTACAGTAGCAGCTGTTTGCTCAGAAATAACCAAACTCACCTGGTTTAATTGTTTGTTGGCAGTAGCTAAAAACAACTCTACCAAGTCGTTTTCAACTCTAGGGATCACACTCTCTGTTTCAGGATCGCCCATACGTGCATTGTACTCGATTACAAATGGCTCTTCTCCTACTTTTATCAGTCCGAAGAAGATGAAACCTGTATAATCGATATTATCTTTCTTTAAACCCTCAACTGTTGGCTTAATAATCCGTTCTTCTACTTTAGCCAAAAATTCTGGTGTGGCAAAAGGAACTGGCGAAACTGAGCCCATACCACCAGTATTTAAACCGGTATCGCCCTGACCAATCCGTTTATAATCTTTAGCTGAAGGCAGTGTGATATAATTTTCACCATCGGTTAAAATAAATACCGAAAGTTCTATCCCGCTTAAAAATTCTTCGATTACTACTGTTGCACCGGCTGCACCAAATTTACCGCCAAGCATTAGTTTTAATTCTTCCTGAGCCTCGATGGTTTCGGTACAGATTAACACACCTTTACCTGCCGCCAAACCGTCGGCCTTTAAAACAACTGGCAATGCATGGTTTTGCAAATAAGCCAAGCCATCCTCTAAAGTTTCGGGCGTGAAAGATTTTGAGGCCGCAGTAGGAATACCATGGCGTTCCATAAACTGTTTAGAAAAATCTTTACTCCCTTCTAAAATAGCTCCTTCTTTTTTAGGTCCGATAACTGGAATGTGCGCAATGGCTTTGTCGGCAAGGAAAAAATCGTGAATACCATTTACCAAAGGTTCTTCAGGGCCTACTACAACGAGTTCAATGTTTTCGGTAAGCACTACTTTTTTAATGGCATCAAAATCGTTTACATTGATGTTGATGTTTGTACCATAAGCTCCTGTACCACCGTTACCTGGAGCAATAATTAGTTTATCGCAGTGCGAAGACTGGCTCATTTTCCAAGCGAATGTGCTTTCTCTGCCGCCTGAACCTAAAAGTAAGATATTCATATCGGCAAAGATAATATTTTAGTAACAAGTAGCGAGTATCAAGTAATAAGACTTGTCATCAAATACTAGCTTCCTTTAGCGCTTCGTGTCATTTGTTCGAGCATATCCCACATTTCGTTCGGGATTGCTTCCAAACCATTCATCTGGCCTGCTCCCTGCAGCCATTCTCCGCCATCAATGGTAATTACTTCGCCATTAATGTATCCAGAGAAATCGCTCACCAGAAATGCAGCTAAATTGGCGAGTTCCTGATGATCGCCAACTCTTTTCAACGGTACACGGTTTTTGAAATCGAATTTTTTGGCTAAATCGCCGGGCAATAAACGCTCCCATGCGCCTTTAGTTGGGAACGGACCTGGAGCAATAGCATTGGTACGGATACCATATTTACCCCACTCTACGGCCAAAGATCTTGTTAGTGCTAAAACACCACCTTTTGCACAGGCAGAAGGCACAACATAGGCTGAGCCTGTAAAAGCGTAAGTGGTAATTATATTTAAAACTGTTGCCGCTTGTTTTTCCTTAATCCAGTGTTTACCAAAGGTAAGTGTACAGTTAACCGTTCCTTTTAAAACAATATCGATAATGGATGAAAATGCATTGGCTGATAACCGTTCGGTTGGAGAGATGAAATTACCCGCAGCATTATTCAATAATATATCAACAGAACCAAATCTTTCTAAAGTTTTGGCCAATACGTTTTCTACCTGTGCTACTTCTCTAACATCACAGGCAACTGCCAATACTTTGCCGCCTGTTTTTTCTTCCATTTCATCGGCAGTTTTTTGCAGTACATCCTGTTTTCTGCTTGTGATTACGAGGTTGGCTCCTAATTTCAAGAAATATACGCCCATTGCTTTCCCTAACCCCGTTCCACCACCTGTAATTACAATGGTTTTTCCTTTTAAAGCGTCTTCTCTGAGCATTGGTGCATTATAACTGAACATAGTATATTGGTTAATTGGTTAAAGCTAAAAATGGTTAACTGTTGAAACTGGTTAATCGGTTAATTGTTGTAATTAGCTAACTGAAAACCGACAACTGCAAACTGATTATTTTCTCTGCAGATTAGCTAAAATTGTTTTTAAAATATGGCGTGTTGCCGGCGACCACCATTGTGCTAACATTTTTTCTAAAGTAGCCGACTGATCTGCAGTTACGGCAGCAATTAATTCCTCGCGTATATTTAACTTGCTTTGCGACCAGGTATTACTTTCGAGCTCCATGTATTTCTTAATCTTACGCTCGGCAGCCGTTAACAAACTTTCATTTTTCACCAATTCATCAACCAAACCGACTTTTAAAGCTTCTTCGGGGCTGTAAAGTTTACCTGAAAGCAAACTACGACTGGCTTCAGCCTTACCTAACCAAAACGCATACAATTGAAAAATACTATTTGGTACAATAATACCTACCGGCACCTCATTAAGTCCAATAATATATTGTCCTTCTGCCATTACCCGATAATCGCAGGCCAATGCCATTACGCATCCGCCGGCCGGGCTATGGCCACTAATTGCCGCTACCATYGGTTTTTTAAATGAGACCATATTGGCTGTAAAACCCAAAAACAACTGCCAGAAAACTTTAGCCTCCTCTTCGTTATAGTTATAAAGTTCTACCAAATCCAATCCAGCAGAAAAGAAAGGTGCTGTACCGGTTAAAACTACACCGCCAATGTTATCATCGGCGGTAATATTTTTAAGCATATCGTCAAGCTCGGTAATCAACTCGCGATTTAAGGCATTCGATTTTCCTCTATCTAACGTAATGGTTGCCAGGCGGTCTTTAACACTTACTTTTATTGTATTCATATTTTAAATAGTATCAAGATTTAAGAATCTAGGATCAAGATAAATATACCGCAGCATAAACTATGCATGCATACTAATTCAAATTTATCTATTTTTCTCTATTTAACGTCATAAGTGTAAACTTTTCTTGCCAAATGCCCTATAGCGTCTATTCCTTCTATTACTACACGGTAGGTTCCGGGTTCGTCTGCATTATAAAATTCGAATTGTGCTTTTCCATCTTTATCTGTAACAACCTGTGGGTTCCAATAAATAGTTGTTCTGAAATCGGTCCTGCTGCTTGAGCTTGTTGCATCATATTTTGGCGAATAAAACTCTCTTGAAATCGTAAATCCTTTTGGATTAAAGGTTACAATACCTGGAGCATAACGGGTAGTACTTCTTCCTCCATCACCACGTTTAGTTGTAACGATAATTACACCTCCGCCACCTTGCGAACCATAAATGGCTGTATTACCGATACTTTTTAAAAGCTCAATAGATTCTACATCGTTAGGGTTAACATTATCCAGAAAATCGGCTTCCATAGGCATTCCATCCACAATGAGTTGAATAGGAGTATTTTGGCTGCGCATTAAATATGGCACATTACCTCTAAATATTACACCTGGTAACCGCCCTTGCAAACATTGCGAAAGGGTAACACAGGTAGAGAGCTGATCGGCTGTCATCACGAAATCGGCCCTTCCTGCGCCATTTAGGTTGGATGAATTCTTCGCTGGGTTTTTCTTTTCAGTAATGGTTACTTCTTCAAGTTTAATGGTCCGCTCCAGCAAGCCTAAACGTGTCATCTCATTAAAATAGTTATCGCTTTCTTTAATATACTTCATCAAAGTATTATTCACATTGATATCGATATCGGCTCCATTTTTATTCTTGGTTACAATCTGCCCGGGTACGATATCAAGATTAATATCTACAAACTTCCTTTCTGTTTTAGTTCTGGCCTGAACAACAAATTTTGTACTATCGCCAAAACTTAAATTATCGAAAACAAACTTTCCTTCGGCATTGGTTACCGTATCCAAAATGTACATCGTTCCTTTTGTAGCCATTAGCATTACCTTACCACCAGGTACAGGCTTATTGCCTTTCATTACCGTTCCGCTAATGGTAATAGACTGCTCGGGTTTATAGGTAATATTCGGACCAACACCATTGATAATATTTTTCCAAAGAAATCTTCTCCAGCCCTGGGAAAGCATTAAGTTATCGAGTTCCTTTTGTGTTTGAAGATCATCCTTTAAAAAATAATGGTTGGGTTTCTCTACGTAGCCACTCAAATCAGAGGTAAGTAACAACGAGGTGAGGATATTAGACTCGTTATTTTCATCAGGCGTTACTTTTACCGTATTGGTTACAGCAACCGAAAAACTACCTAAAACGGGTTTATTATCATTATTAGCATCGAAAGTAAAGGCCGCTTTCCCTCTTTTTGAACTAGAAACTCCTGATGCATTAATCGATAAGTCAATTAATTCGGCCTTGTTATTAATAAAAACCAACCGCTCTGCCAAAGGTTGATTGCTGCTTGAAAATAAAGTAAACTGCACAATACCAGTTGGCAGGTTCTTTTTTGGAATATTGGCCACTAGTACCTGTTTATCCATTTTAGCTTTCGAGCCATAATATACATTGCCACCATGCTGCGCCACAACTTTTAGTTCATCGCCATTCACAAGATCGGCACTGCCCATAATTTTAACCACCACTTTACCTGTATCTAAAGCATTTACAGAAAGTGCATAACCACTTTTAACGGCCACAGGTAATTTAAACGTTTTTTCTGATCCATCCTTAAATTTAATCTTTGCCGAATATGACTTACCTGCCTGATTATTAAACACAAAATTACCCATACCTAAATAATTGGTGGCAAAACTGGTTACTTCATTTCCCCCTTCGTCTACTATACTCCCTTCTACATCTTCACCGCGACCATCGGCATTAACAGCTTTAATAGCAACTTTTTGGGGCAATTCTTCAACAAGTGTTCCCCCCTCTGGCATAAACTGTACATCAACATTGTTAGAGGTGGAAGTGATCGGAATAGATTTGATTACTTTTTGTTTATTATCCAGCGCGATGGTCGCAATAATTTTCCCTGATTTATTTTGGAAAGATTGATTGTTTGTGAAGCTAATTACCGCATCACCCGTTAAACTTGTTTTAACTTTACCCTTTGTAACGGTACGGTAATCTAACTGAACTTCATAACTTACTTCATTTTCACTGTAAGCCACGCCATTTTTATCTTCAAAATGAACTGTTGCCGTTACTTTATCTGCATTGTTCTCTTTGATAAAACTGTAAGAAGTTTTTGTAAAAACTTTGTTAGCCCAGCTATTTCCGATCTTAATTGTCTTATCGTAAAAGAATTCGGTACCAAAATTCCGCATGTAATTGGTATAGGCCCTAATTCTATAATTGCCCTCGCCAAGTGAATCTGTTAACTTAAAATCGCCCCAGGTAATTC
>NZ_JBFTRT010000180.1:0-8634 GCF_056399685.1 Pedobacter sp. 01N416 | reverse complement strand
GTTTAATACATCCAAAACCATTATTTTTGGTTGAAAACTGACGCTGTTTTAATGCTTATACCAAATATATCATGATCAAAAGATTAGTATCTTTATTGTTGCTATTGATTTCTTTCGCGGGCTTTTCGCAGGAAACTACTAAAACCTATCTTTCCGGAACGGATAAAGACCATACCAAACAATGGGATTTTTATTGTACTGCCGGTCGTAAAAGCGGCATATGGACTAAAATACCTGTGCCATCTAACTGGGAATTACAGGGCTTTGGAACTTACAACTATGGGCATGATAAAGTTAAAGCCAGCGAACAGGGCATTTATCGTTATGAGTTTCCGGTGGGTAAAATCACAGGAAAAAAAGTATTCCTGGTTTTTGAAGGCGCTATGACCGATACTAAGGTTAGTATTAACGGAAAGCTGGCGGGAGACCTGCACCAGGGCGGATTTTATCGGTTTAAATATGATATTACCACACTGTTAAAACCAGGACAGAAGAACCTATTGGAAGTTACGGTTGATAAAGTATCGGCAAATGCGTCGATTAATAAAGCCGAAAGAACGAGCGATTTTTGGATTTTTGGTGGCATTTTCCGTCCGGTTTACCTGGAAACTGTACCAAACAAATTTATAGAAAGAGTTGCTGTTAATGCTAAGGCCGATGGAACCTTTCAGCTTGATGTTTATGGCCAAAATTTGGCTGCTGATGATATTCTTGAAGCCCAGGTGAAAAAACTAACTGGCGAAAATGTAGGGAAAGCATTTGCTGTAAAAGCGAATTTAGCGAATGGTATGCAGACCCTGAAGGCTACTTTCTCAAACCCTTTATTATGGAGTAGCGAATTCCCCAATTTATATCAGGTGGTGGTGCGGATCAAAAATAAACAGAAAATTATTCATCAGGTAAAACAAAAGTTCGGTTTTCGTACGCTTGAACTGCGTAATGGCGATGGTTTTTATGTTAATGGTTCGAAAATGATTTTAAAAGGTGTTAATCGCCATAGCTTTTGGCCCGAAAGCGGACGTACATTAAGTCGCGAGGTACATTTAATGGATGTGAGGCTAATGAAAGAAATGAATATGAACGCTGTTCGCATGTCGCATTATCCACCCGATGCGGAGTTTTTGGATATCTGCGACTCGTTAGGACTGTATGTGATTAATGAATTAACGGGCTGGCAGGCAAAATACGATAACACAGTTGGGCACAGGCTCGTAAAAGAACTTGTAATCAGGGATGTAAACCATCCATCTATTGTTTTTTGGGCCAATGGCAACGAGGGAGGGTTTAATACCGATCTTGATAATGATTATGCTTTATACGATCCTCAGAAACGTACCGTAATTCATCCATGGGAGAAATTTAACGGAACCGATACCAAACATTACCCAGATTATAACTATATGATTAAGGCCGCTGCTTCAGGACAGGAGGTTTTCTTTCCGACTGAATTTATGCACGCGCTTTATGATGGTGGTGCTGGTGCGGCTTTAGATGATTTCTGGAATCAAATGTTGATTCACCCGCATGGTGCCGGTGGTTTTATTTGGGCTTTGGTGGATGAAAACGTAATCCGTACAGATAAAAACGGTATTTACGATGGTGATGGAAACCATGCGCCTGATGGAATTATTGGCCCACACCGCGAAAAGGAAGCCAGTTTTTACACCATAAAAGAGATATGGTCTCCGGTTTTTGTCGATCTGGTAAAAATTGACAGTGATTTTAATGGTAAAATCGCGATCGAGAACCGTTTCAATTTTACTAATCTTGATCAATGTACTTTTAAATGGAAATTGCTTAGTTTTCCCTCAGCTAACACAGCAGGAACAAAAGCTATTGTAAATGCCAGTGGAGCAACGGCTTCTAAGCTTAAGCCTGGCGCAAAAGGTACGCTTGATCTGGCTTTGCCAAAATCGTGGACACAAAGTGACGCTTTATATTTAACCGCTTATGGGGCTGATAAGARGGAAATATTTACCTGGAGCTGGCCGATAAAAACTGCCCGTTTGGTTGCAGAGAAGCAAGAAACTACGCTGTCCAACTCAGTAGTAAAAGCCGAAGAAACTAACCAGTCGCTCCTGATTAAACAGGATGGTATGAGCTACTATTTTGAAAAGGCAACGGGTTATCTGGAGAAAGTTGTTAAAGGGAATACCATTATTTCTTTGTCAAAAGGTCCGGTGTTGGCTGGTGTAAATACCGAATTGAAAAATTTTAGCCATAAAGCAGAAGGCGCAAAATATATCGTTGAGTCTGATTATCAGGGTGCTGGTAATTTGCATGCGAAGTGGACATTTGAAACCGGAAAGCTGGTAAAACTCGAATATCAATTTAACCAACAGGGTGATGCTGATTTTATGGGTATTACCTTTAATTATCCTGAAGATAAAATTACCGGAATGAAATATCTTGGCCGTGGCCCGTATAGGGTTTGGAAAAACAGGCTAAAAGGGCAGCAGTTTGGGGTTTGGCATAAAGATTATAATAATTCGATCACTGGTGAAACCTGGGGCTACCCTGAGTTTAAAGGTTATCATGCCGAAGTGAACTGGGTGACTGTAGAAAATAAGGAAGCCCCGTTTACGGTTTACATACCCGATCAGGATACTTATCTGCAAATGTTAAGGCCTGCCCGTGAAGCTGCGGCACTAAGCAACAACAATGTAGAGCCCGCTTTCCCAGAAGGGAGTATAGGTTTCTTAAAAGGGGTAAGTGCCATCGGGACCAAGTTTCAGTCTGCTTTATTATTGGGACCCCAAAGCCAGAAAAACAAAACAGACGGAAAAACTTTTAAGGGGACGCTATTATTTGATTTTGGAAAATAAGCGTTTTGACTCCTAGGTTAAAACAGGACAGCAAAATCCTATTTAATCTGTATTTTTAACGATATGAAGATTGTGTTTTTTTCTGCGAAGCCTTACGACCGTGAATTTTTTGAAAGCTGTAATAAACATTATGATTTTGAATTAGAATTTTGGGAAACTCATCTGGGGCCTCATATTGCCGACGCGATAAAAACAGGTACTGATGCTGTTTGTGTATTTGTGAACGATAAACTAACGGCTGATGTTATAGCCATACTGGCACAAAAAGGGGTGAAAATTATTGCTTTGCGTTGTGCAGGCTTTAACAATGTGGATCTGAATGCGGCCAAACAATACGGGATTCGCGTTTGCCGCGTTCCGGCTTATTCGCCACAGGCTGTGGCAGAACATGCAGTAGCCATGTTGCTTACCCTAAACCGTAAAACCCATAAGGCCTACAACCGCATACGCGAACAGAATTTTTCGCTTTCAGGTTTAATGGGGTTCAATCTTTTTGGCAAAACAGTTGGCGTAATCGGCACAGGGAAAATTGGCGCTGCTTTCTGTAAAATTATGCTTGGTTTTGGCTGTACTGTACTGGCTTCTGATCCTTTTGTGGATAAATCATTACAAATTGCAGGAGTAAAGTATTTGCCTTTTCATGAAGTGATAAAAGAAGCTGATATTATTTCGCTGCACTGCCCGCTTACACCAGAAAACCATTATCTGATAGGATCAAATAGCTTATTGACGATGAAAAAAGGTGTTACGCTAATCAATACAAGCAGAGGCGGGTTGATTAATACACGAGAGGTGATTGAAGCACTAAAAACAGGCCAACTTGCGGCGCTGGGAATTGATGTATACGAGCAGGAAGAACAACTCTTTTTTAAAGATCTTTCAGCAAGTATTATTGGTGACGATGATATTCAGCGGCTAATTAGTTTTCCGAATGTTTTGCTTACCGGGCATCAGGCTTTTTTTACGCAAGAGGCCTTAACAGAAATTGCGGAGTCTACCCTAAAAACGGTTAAAATATTGTTAGAAGATAATGCTGAGGCGATAGTTTCAGATGCAATATTGGTGTAATAAGATAGATGGTTACATGGAGTTTTTTGAGAAACTGATCTCTCCAAAACCTCCATGCGCCCATTGTATTGCTATTTAGTAATAAGAAGTATTAAGGTTGCTGTTCTGCTTTTCAGCAGCCTCAATAGGGGCATAATTAGAAAGAATAAGTGCTTCCCCTTTTTTCACACATACATCATGTTCAAAATGTACAGATGGACTTCCATCAGCAGTTCTGATCGTCCAGCCGTCATCATCTAGAAAAACGTCTTTTTTGCCCATATTTATCATAGGTTCTATGGCCATTACCAGGTTTTCTCTTAGGAGTAAACCGTTGCCTTTACGGCCATAATTCGGTACCTGTGGATCTTCATGCATATCTTTCCCTAAGCCATGGCCTACCAGATCTCTTACTACGCCGTAGCCTTGCTTTTCGTTATGGCTTTGGATAGCTGCACCAATATCGCCAATGCGTTTGCCCACAACAGCTTCTTTAATTCCAAGAAAAAGCGATTCTTTAGTTGTTTTTACCAGGTTTAGTACTGCTGGCGATACTTCGCCGACGATAAAGGTATATGCATGATCGCCATGAAAACCGTTTTTTATGGTACCCACATCTACTGAGATAATATCGCCATCTTTCAGCTCATCTTTAGTCGGAAAGCCATGTACAACCACATCGTTTACCGAGGTAATAATATGGAAAGGAAAACCATTATAGTTGTAAAAGGAAGGTACAGCGCCATTATCAAGTATAAATTCGTTGGCTATTCTATCAATCTCGAGGGTTGTAATGCCTGGCTTTAATATTTTAGCTACTTCTGCAAGGGCATCGCTAACCAGTAGGGCACTGATCCGCATCAGTTCTACTTCTTCGTTGGTTTTATATAAAATCATTGCTGCAAATTTAGCAAAAGAAGCGGAAAGGAAAAAAGTTGAAAAGGTAGTGGCTAAAAGGCTTGAATGTTTGCGTGATCGAATGACTGCACGTTAGAATGATTGATTGTTTTTTCGCTAAATTAAGAGCACAACCGGTAATCGGGTGTTAAAATTTTATTTCTGATTCTACTCAGGGTTTCTAAGCGCATGCCAAGGTAGCTGGCCAGATAACGCTGCGGTATTCTGTTGATATCCAAATCGCTTTCCTGGAGTTTACGGTACCTGCTTATTGCTTTTGGTATCCTGGCCAGGATTGATCTTTCTGATGCTGCATAATAATGAAGCGCCAAAAGCTTTCTGCCGATTAGGTTGGCCTCTGGATAGTTTGCGTACATCGAATCGATTAGGGTATAAGGAATGCAGATGAGTTGACTTTCTTCCAGGGCCTGAAGATATTCTATCGAATGATTGGGCTGCTGATCGGGATGACGTATGGCGCCAATTAATTCATTTCCACAGCTAAACCAAGTGCTGATATCTTTTTTGCCATCGCGTATGAAGCCACGAACGAGTCCGTGTACCAAAAAATAGAGCGAAGCATTACTGTCTATTGGTGAAAGGATGTGTTTGTTCTTTTTAACATGGATGAGCTTACAAGATTTTTCATGTTCGGCCTTAAAGGCTTCAGATAAAGGATAAAATTGCTCAATATAATCGAAAAGCGGGCGTAAAAACGATGTTGAATAAAGCATAGTTAAGGCTTGTTAGATTTCTGAGAAATGGATTAAAGCATATTTATTTGAAATACCATACTCATATGATGATCAGAAACCAAAGGTATCTGGCATTTCAATATTTAGAGAAATAAAACGTGGTTGTGGCCTCTAACGATACGATCGTTAGAGTAAAAAAAGAGGGAATAACAGGTTAACGGCTTAATTCCTGTGCAAAATAGGTGGTTGGCATTAAGCCCGTTTCTTTTTTAAATGCATTGTAAAACGTAGCCAGACTTTTAAAGCCAGCTTCAGAAGCAATAGCTTCTATTGTTATTTTATCCGATTGGAGCGGGTACTGTATTAGGAAATGATTTACCCGGTAACTGTTTATCCAGTCGCGGAAATTTTTGCCGATGTGTTTATTAATTACGAAAGAGCAATGATGGATCGGGAGGTTAAGTTTTGCCGCTAGGTCGATAATCTGAAAATCGTGTATCAGGTAAAGGCGTTCAGCTTCCATTATTTCTTTCATGGCAAGGGCATAGTCAGACAGTTGCGCATCTAAAAGATTACTTTTTTTGACAGCTTTAAGTATACGTTTTGGATCTTCTTCCAATAAAGGAGCTAATGAGGAATCAGTTTCAGTTTTTTTGGTTGCAGCTTTTTTAGTCCAATCAACAGCTACCAGCAGGTAGCCATAAAAAATATAAGGCTTGTGAAGCGCATATAATAAAATGACTAATAGAGCCAAACAATTGAGCACAATAAAAGAGGCATTAACATATGGGATGTGTAAGCTTCTTAAAATAATGGGCACTAAACTAAACAACTGGAAAAAGGTCGCAATCCGGAGAAAAAAGATGATCCATTTTCTGCCTTCACCTTCGAGTATTTGTTGTGGTTTGTTTTTTAAACGGAGTACTGCAATCCAGGTAAGACACAAATAACCAAATACCAGCATTGGCCTAAATAAGTAATGAAAATATGGAGGAAACAGGCCACTTTTTGCTTTTAGTGAGAAGTAACCATTTTCTGCTAATTGGTTTCCTATCAAATCCCAATCTAGTGTTGTAGAAAAATGCCAGGGGATAACGTGGATAACAGCCAACAAAGCTGGTACAAAATGAAGCCATTCTATTTTTTGTAAACTTTTACGATCTTGAAGAAAGCCTGTTATGTAAAGGTAAAAGCAGGCTGGGGCAGCGTAATAAAACGGAGTAAAAGTTTGATGAAAAAAGGCTAGGGTATTAGGTTGACCCGATTTAAAGAGCAGCGAAGTTAAAATCTGCCCAAACCGGGCAAAAAATATAACCGAAAGTAGAACGTTAAGCAGCTTATTCCCTTTTTTTGCGAAAAAAAGATGCATAGAGAATAAAAGTAAGAATAGGCAACTGGTACTAACTATAAGGTTCAACGACTGCATATTTCCAACCAAGATAAAACATAATTGTTAAATTAAGTTACCTTCATTGTAAATGTTTGATGTGCAAAAGATGCTAAGAATGGAATGTTTTGGCTAAAAATAGGCTAATATTGCTGCTGTTGCCATTGCTTTTATACTATTCCGCAATAATGATTTGGCATAAACGTTTGTTTAATTTATAAAAAACAATAGTTTTGCGGCCCGTTTATTGTGAGCGGAAAGGAATATATTTAATTAATGGATGTTTACCATCCCGATAAAAGAAAAATTATGGACAAATTTAAAAAAGTGCAAGATCTAATCTCTTCTGTTGAAGCAGATGCAACTAAATTTTATGATGGTGGTAATGCAGCAGCAGGTACACGTGTACGTAAAGCAATGCAAGACCTAAAAGTTTTAGCCCAAGAAATTAGAGCTGAAGTAACTGATAAAAAAAATAGCGCTAAATAATTTGTTTTCGCTTTTAAAAAGAAAGCCCGCGTGTTACGTGGGCTTTCTTTTTATATGCTAGTCTAGGCCATAGCCTTTTATCTATCCTTAACCGTTATTTATTCCGTTTACTGGTAATAAGTTTATCGGTGAAGAAATCCCGGAAATCATTGTAGTAGAGGTCGCCAACAGTAAAGCTGGTATGGTTAGAAAGTGTTACTCTTGTTCCCTCAACATGTAAAATATGATTGATGGAAATAATATACCCCCTATGCAGCTGGATGAAGCCCTTTTTAAGGTTCAGTTGTTCTTTAACATCTTTCAAACTTAAATAAGCAATAATTATCTTCTCTTTTGTATGTATTTTGATATAGTTGTGGAAACTTTCAAAAGCAATTATATCTGCATACCGCACTAAAACCGCTTTGTGGTCTTCTGATTTATTTTTGACCAAAAAATAAGTTTCCTGCCCTATATTTTCTATTTCTTCCTCAAAAACACGGTTTACCGTTAAGGCAAATTTAGCATATCCATAAGGTTTAAGTAAATACGCATCTGCTTCTGCTTCGAATGCTTCAAAGGCATATTCTTCATGAGAGGTGGTAAATATCAGTTTCCTGGTTTTGGAGCGGATTGCTTTAGAAAGTTCGATTCCCGAAATCTGTGGCATTTGAATGTCCATAAATATCACATCTACCTGGTCAATCTTTTTAAGCTCGTTCAAGGCCACCACCGGATCGGTGTAACTCGCCAGAAGCTTCATATTCGGAGTATCTGCTATATATTTTTCAAGCCCCGAAATTGAGTTTTGTTGGTCATCAATGGCTATACACTTAATCATTTGTTAATTTTCCTTTGTATACATAACGAAATTACGCCTTTTCATACCGAAAATAGAACGCTTTATCCTGTTTCGTAGTAAATTTTCTTTCAGTTGGCTAATTTAGGGTAAAAAATTGCGTTATGATGTATACAGGAGTGATTAAATGGTATAATCCGATACGAGGTTTCGGATTTATTGCACCCGATGATGGAAGGGAAATGGTTTATGCAGATAACCAGAAATTGATAGGGATTTACCGTCGTTCTTTAGTTGTAGGAACCAAAGTTCGCTTTAATTTAGAACAAGGGCAGGTAGGATGCCAAGCTACTGATATTGTAGTTCTAAATATAGGTTCTGATTAACATTTGCACCGATCTATAACGAAAACAGACCGATCTATGTAACCTAGTGCTGAAGATAAAGACAGAATGCGATCTTCGTTTACAATCAATGAAAATGTAGAAATTTTAATCTAGACGGCGTTTGTTTGGG
>NZ_JBFTRT010000179.1:0-12397 GCF_056399685.1 Pedobacter sp. 01N416 | reverse complement strand
GATTTACGTACCACCGTTTTCTGGGCACCAGCTGTAAAAACCAACGAAAATGGTGAAGCAACTATCACTTATTTTAATGGAGATAACAAAGCTGATATTTTGATCAAAGCCGATGGAATTACCGATAAAGGAGTGGCCGTATCGGCGAAAACAGGCTATAAAGTTCAATAACCATTCAGAGATAAGCTATTATGATCAAAACTATTATAATCTTCAGTTTCAGTTTATTCTTTGCTACACAGCTTTTCGCTCAGCGCCAAATGGAAAAACTGGGACGTGGTGTAATTGCTGTACGACAAAATAACGATTCTGTTTATGTAGGCTGGCGGATGTTGGGTACCGATGGCGATGACATTGCTTTTAACCTATACCGCAAAAGCGGAAATAATGAAGCCATAAAACTCAATCACGATCCGATTACCAAGAACACCAATTTTGTAGATGTAGGGGTTAAATTCGATCTTCCGAACAGCTATTTCGTAAAACCAATTTTAAAAGGCAGTGAATCGGAAGCCAGTAAATCTTTTACGTTGCCAGTCAAGCCACCTATTCAGCAATATTTAACTATTCCTTTAAAAACACCAGCTGGTTATTCGCCTAACGATGCTTCGGTAGGCGATTTAGACGGAGATGGTGAATATGAAATTGTGTTGCACCAAACTGGCCGGAGCAGGGATAATTCATCAAACGGTATTACCGATCCGCCGATTTTTCAAGCCTATAAATTAGATGGAACTTTTTTGTGGGAGATTAATTTAGGGAAAAACATCCGCGAAGGCGCTCATTATACCCAATTTATGGTGTACGACCTGGATGGTGATGGTATTGCAGAAATGGTATGTAAAACTGCTGATGGAACGGTAGATGGCAAAGGAAAAGTAATTGGCGATGCGACTAAAGATTGGCGCAATCCCAACGGTAAAATATTGGATGGCCCTGAATTTTTAACCGTATTTAGCGGTAAAACCGGAGAGGCATTAGCCACAACAGATTATATTCCTGCCCGTGGCAATATTGGCGCCTGGGGTGGTAGAGGTGGGAACGGAAAAAACGATAATACGGGTAACCGTGTAGATCGGTTTAATGCCTGTGTGGCCTATTTAGATGGGATCCATCCAAGTGTAGTGATGTGCAGAGGCTATTATGGCAGAACGGTTTTAGCAGCCTGGGACTGGCGTAATGGCAAACTAACTTCAAGATGGGTATTTGATACTAAAGATGCTAAAAACTCATTTTCTGGGCAGGGAAACCATAACCTAACCGTTGCAGACGTAGACCAGGACGGAAAAGATGAAATTATTTACGGTTCGATGTGTGTAGATGATAATGGAAAGGGATTGTACACTACGGGCTTAAGGCATGGTGATGCCATTCATGTTTCAGACCTTGATCCGGAACACCCAGGTTTAGAAGTTTTTGGTGTACACGAAATAGAAGAAGGTACAAAAGGCCCAGGAGCTGCGGTTTATGATGCCAAAACAGGCAAAATATTATGGGAAGGATCGCAAGACGAAGATGTGGGCAGAGGAGTAGCCGATAATATCGATAATACCCGTTTTGGCGCACAGATGTGGTGGTCGGGATCGAATGGATTATTTGATATCAAGGGCAATCGGATCGGTAATCAACCCCGATCAACTAATTTTTTAATTTATTGGGATGGTGATTTGTCGAGGGAACTTTTAGATGGTAATCGTATAGATAAGTACAATGTCGGGAGGATTTTTACGGCAGATGGAGCCGTTTCTAACAACGGAACTAAATCTACCCCAGCTTTAAGCGCTGATATTTTTGGAGATTGGCGCGAAGAATTGATTTTAAGAGCTGAGGATAATCAAAGTTTAAGGATTTATAGCACCACTATTCCGACCGAATACCGCAACTATACCTTAATGCACGATCCGCAGTACCGCTTAGGTATTGCCTGGCAAAATGATGGTTATAACCAACCACCACATACGGGGTTCTATTTCGGTTTCGGAATGAAGAAAGCACCAAAACCACACATAACTTTGGTAGAACCAAAAAAATAAACGAATCCGAAAACACACTATGACTAATAGCAGATTATATATTCTCATTTTTACATTTTTGTTTAGCTGCTATGCTACAATTGCAGTAGCGCAGGTAGTAAAAGAACAGGCGAAGGTAATAACACCTTTTGATCAGGACTGGAGTTTTAATCAAGGCGATGTTCAGGGCGCCGAAAAAGCTGATTTTGATCAAACCAAATGGCGGAAATTGAATGTCCCGCACGATTGGAGTATCGAAGGGGCTTACGATAAAGCCAATTTAACTGCCCGTGGCGGTGGCTATTTGCCTTCGGGCATCGGATGGTACCGCAAAAGTTTCAATCTTGATGAAAGCTTTGCGAAAAAGAAAGTAACGATCGAATTTGATGGCGTAATGGCCAATAGTGAGGTATGGATTAACGGGTTTTATCTTGGCAAACGTCCTTATGGCTATATTAGCTTTGCTTACGATTTGAGCAAACACTTAAAATTTGGTAAAGGCAAAACAAATGTCATTGCTGTAAAGGCTGATAATACTGTACAGCCTGCTTCGCGTTATTATACCGGTGCCGGAATTTACAGGCATGTGCGTTTAGTAGCAACAGATGCCGTTCATATTGCAGATTGGGGTGTTTATATCACTACGCCAGATGCTACCGCGCAAAAAGCTACGGTTAAAGTAAAAACAAACCTTATAAACGAATCTGCCCAAAGCACTCAGGTTATTGTAGAAACAGCTGTTTTAGATCCTGCCGGAAAAATTGTTAAAACTGCCCAGAGCAAGCAAACCATCGCTGCAGGAAAAAATATGAATATAGATCAGGATATTGTAGTGACCAATCCRAAACTTTGGAACCTGGAAAGTCCGGATTTGTATAAAACCTTAACCAAGATAACCGTAAATGGAAAAGTTATTGATGATCAGTTAAATACCTTCGGTATCAGGGCTTTTAAGTTTGATGCTGCAACAGGTTTCTGGTTAAATGACAAAAACTTTAAGTTAAAAGGAGCTTGCCTGCATCATGATGGTGGCGCAATTGGTGCAGCAGTGCCGTTAAGCGTGTGGAAATTCCGTTTAGAACGCTTGAAAGAAGTAGGGGTAAACGCCATCAGAACTGCTCATAATCCGGTTGCACCAGAATTTTTGGATTTATGCGACCAACTGGGCTTTTTGGTGATGGATGAAACATTCGATACCTGGAACTCGCCAAAAAACAATGGCGAAAAAGGTTATAATAGATTTTTTACCGAATGGTGGGAGCGCGATACGCGCGATATGGTGATGCGCGACCGCAATCACCCATCCATCGTAATTTACAGTATTGGAAACGAAATCCATGATGATTTAAACAGCCCGGAGGGATTCAAAAAATATAAGGATCAGCAGGATCTTATTCATCTGCTCGATCCAAGCCGTCCGGTAACCATGGCGCTTTTCCGTCCGGCCAATTCGAAGGTTTACACCAACGGATTTGCTGAAACTATGGATGTTGTTGGACAGAATTACCGAGAAAATGAATTGGTAGCCCTACACAATCAAAAACCAAATTTAAAAGTAATCGGCACCGAAAATACGCATGTAATTCAGCAATATTTGGCACTTCGCGATAATCCTTTTATGGCAGGCCAGTTCCTTTGGACGGGTTTTGATTATCTTGGAGAAGCCGATTGGCCCCAGATTACCAATGGACAGGGTTTGTTCGATAGGATTGGCAGTTGGAAACAGCAAAGTTTGCAGAAATAAAGGCAAAATAGTTTCATCAGAAGAACTTAAAACCGCAGGTCAGCCAGCTAAAATTGTATTATCAGTTGATAAAAACAAAATCAGTAACAGCTGGGATGACGTGGCTTTTGTAACCGCAAAAATTTACGATGAAAATGGAAATATTTGCCCAAATGCCGATCAACTGATTAAGTTTACCATTTCTGTCAGTGGAATTATCGATGCTGTTGACAATGGCAATATAACCAGTCACGAAATGTATAAAGCTACACAGCGACATGCTTACCAAGGTGTTTGTATGGCCTTTATTAAGGGTAATGGAGTTGGAACCATTGAAGTTAAAGCTGCCGCAGATGGRCTTGATGGTGCGGCTGTAAAATTAGAAGTGGGTAATAAATAATGTCGGTTTTCGAGACTGTGTAATAAATATAGATTTGTCATTCTGAGCCTGTCGAAGGACTTTTCTAAATATGCTTTAAGGTGTTTCGACAGGCTCAACATGACAGCACTCAAATTAACCAATAGTCAACATTGATAATAATAATAAAATGAAATTAACACCCATAAAACTACTTACCGCAATAGCCATCATTTTTATGGCTTCGGCATTTATAAAAGGCGATAAACCTGCATTACATACCATAGGCGATTCTACAGTCCGCAACTCGAACAAAGAAACCTGGGGTTGGGGAACACCGATTGCTTCTTTATTTGATACCACAAAAATCCATGTAGAAAATAATGCAATGGCCGGAAGAAGTACCCGTACCTTTTTATCGGAGGGCAGATGGGATAAAGTTCTGGAGACATTAAAACCGGGTGATTTCGTTACCATGCAATTCGGTCACAATGATGGAAGTGTTCCTGATACCACAAAAGCAGGTAGAAGAGGTGTGTTAAAAGGAACCGGCGAAGAAACCAAAGTATTAACCTGGCCAGATGGAAAGGTAGAAACTGTACATACCTATGGCTGGTATATCCGCAAATTTGTGCGTGAAACTAAGGCAAAAGGCGCCACACCGATTGTACTTTCGATGATCCCCAGAAATATTTTTAAAGATGGTAAAGTGGTTCGAGCCAATAACGATTTCGGGAAGTGGGCCGCTGAAGTTGCCAAAGAAGAAAATGCCTATTTTGTAGACCTGAATAAAATAACGGCTGATAAATATGATGCACTCGGCCCAGATAAGGTAAAACTCTATTTCCCTGGCGACCATACCCATACCAATTTAGAAGGCGCAAAAGTTAACGCCGCATCTGTTGTGGAAGGAATCAGGGAATTAAAAGATTGTAATTTGAAAAAGTATCTGCTTTAATAAAGGAGAAAGACTAAAGCTAAAAGACCATATAAATCCGTGTAATCCCACAATCGGTGTAATCATCCCGAAGGTTGTAATCCAACAATCGGTGTAATCACACCGAAGGCTGTAATAAATTAATCTGTGTAATCAATCCCGAAGGGCAATAATCATGAAATCAACAAAATACCTATCCCTCATTCTCTTAACTGCTTTTATTGTTTTTTCTTCCTGCATTATCTTAAAACAGCAGGTAAAACCCACTTTATTCCTCATTGGCGATTCGACCGTTAAAAACGGAAAAGGTAAGGGTGATGGTTCTTTATGGGGCTGGGGAAGCTTTATCGGAGATTTATTTAATTCCGAAAAAATCAATGTCGAAAATAATGCACTTGGCGGTACCAGCAGCCGTACTTTTCAAACCAATGGTTTGTGGGATGCGGTTTTGGCTAAGGTGAAGAAAGGAGATTTTGTGATGATGCAATTTGGCCATAACGATAGCAGCCCATTAGACGATACCGCCCGTGCCCGTGGTACCATAAAAGGCATCGGAACGGAAAGTAGAGAAATTTACAACCCGATCAAGAAAAAGCAGGAAGTGGTTTATACCTACGGTTGGTACCTGCGCAAATTTATCAGCGATATTAAAGCTAAAGGCGCAACAGCGATTGTATGTTCACCTATTCCACGCAATCCGGTTAAGGATAATGCTATAGTTCTGGCCAACGATAGTTATGCCAGCTGGGCCGAAGAGGTGGCAAAAGCCGAAAAAGTCGATTTCATTCCATTGAATCAGATCATTAAAGATAAATATGCTGCTTTAAGCGCGAGTGAGGTAAAAGCATTTTTTACCGAGAAAGACCATACACACACCAACGAAGCAGGAGCAAAGTTAAATGCAGCTGCTGTTGTAGAAGGCCTAAAGAAATTAAAAAACAATAAACTGAATAGCTACCTGAAATAAGCCATCGGGCAGGATACTACAGGATGCTTTCCTGCCAATATTGTGTTATTTTAACCGCCTAACCAAATACCAGCGGTGATAAACCGTTCAATTTTATGCAGATACAGGTTAACCGAGTTTTCAAAGTGCTGATAGGCATTGCTTTTATATTCTTAAGCATCACGCAGATGCATGCCCAAAGCATTTCGCTTGCTGGTAAATGGCGTTTCAAAATTGATGCTAAAGATGAAGGTGTAAAAGGAAAATGGTATTCAACTGTTCTCCCCGAATCCGTTAATCTGCCAGGCTCAATGGCCGAAAACTTAAAGGGCGATGACATTACCCTCAAAACAAAATGGACAGGAAGTATTTATGATAGCTCGTACTTTTTTCATCCCCGGTTAGAAAAATACCGTAAACCAGGTAATATAAAAATACCTTTCTGGTTAACGCCCGCCAAACATTATACAGGCGCAGCGTGGTATCAAAAAGATATCGAAATTCCTGCCAATTGGAAGGGTAAAAGACTAGTGTTATCCTTAGAATATCCCCATTCAGAAACAAAGGTTTGGATAGATGATATCGAAATCGGAACACAGTATACTTTTGTGGTTGCACAAAATTTCGAACTCCCAGCAAATTTAAAAGCGGGAAAACATACCATCACTTTATTGATCGATAACCGTATCAAAGCGATAAATGTGGGACAGGATTCACATAGTTTAACCGATCACACTCAAGGGAACTGGAATGGTGTAGTTGGAAAAATGGAGGTAATTGCCGGTTCGCCTGTTTATTTTGAAGATATTCAGGTTTATCCCSATTTAAAGAACAAATCTGCCAAGGTTAAAATTCAGCTTAAAGCCAATGCTAAACAATCTTCTACCGGGAAAATTACGCTTGCCGCTACAACTTTCAATACCAAAAATTCACTTCAGGTTAAGCCTTTAACAGCAGCTTACCAAATTACAAATGGTGACGGTGCTTTGGAAATCAATTTGCCAATGGGCGATAAAATAGCCACCTGGGATGAGTTCGATCCGGCATTGTACCGTTTAACAGCTACTTTACTATCGAAAGATGGCAAGAAAGATKAGAAAAAGGTACAATTCGGTATGCGTGAGTTTAAAGCCATAGGCAGAACTTTTGAAATTAATGGTCGCCCGGTTTTTTTGCGTGGAACCGTTAACAATTGCGAATTTCCGTTAACAGGTTATCCATCAATGGATGTTGCTGCATGGGTACGCATTTTTAAAATTTCAAAGGCACATGGGTTAAATCACATGCGTTTTCATTCGTTTTGCCCGCCAGAAGCTGCCTTTATCGCTGCAGATCAAATCGGCTTTTATCTTCAGCCAGAAGGACCAAGCTGGGCCAATCATGGTTCATCTATCGGAGATGGAAAACCGATTGATCAGTTTATCTACGACGAAACCAATCGTATGACCAAAAACTATGGCAATTATGCCTCTTTCTGCATGATGGCCTATGGAAATGAACCACGTGGCAAACAAGTGGATTACYTTACCAAATTCAATAATTATTGGAAAGCTAAAGATTCGAGAAGATTATATACCGGAGCATCAGTTGGTGGTAGCTGGCCAGTTATTCCGAACAACGAGTTTATGGTGCGTGCTGGTGCCAGGGGTTTAGATTGGGGCAGAAAACCAGAAAGTATTTCTACCTATGCCAAACAGATCGAACAGTTTACCGTGCCTTTTGTAGCACACGAAATGGGCCAGTATTGTGCTTTCCCTAATTTCGATGAAATAAAAAAATATACAGGTGTTTATCGTGCGAAAAATTTTGAGATGTTTCAGGAAGATCTTAAAGACCACGACATGGCCGATCAGGGACATGACTTTTTAATGGCTTCGGGTAAATTACAAGCCCTTTGTTATAAAAATGAAATCGAAAAAGCATTACGTACGCCGAATTACAATGGCTATCAGTTATTGTCGCTAAATGATTATCCAGGACAGGGAACAGCACTTGTAGGCGTATTGGATGCCTTTTGGGATGAAAAAGGTTATATCAGCGCTAAAGAATTCAAACGTTTTTCTAATAGCACAGTGCCTTTGCTAAAAGTTTCAAAGTTTGTTTTTACCAATAACGAAACTTTAGCAGCTGCGGTAGAAGTGGCACATTTCGGAAAGGCGCCTATTGAAAATGCAAAACTCTCCTGGACACTCAAAGATGAAAGCGGCACAAATGTGGCAAAAGGCAGTTTCAATCCTAAAACCTTAGCTGTTACCAATTGTATTGCCATCGGAGAAATTAAATTTCCGTTAAATGGTATTACAAAAGCAACAAAACTGAAACTGGAGGTTATCGTTGATGGAACTGAATTTGCCAACGATTGGAGTTTCTGGGTTTACCCTGCGCAATTGCCACAGGTTAAAAGCAATGTATATTACTGTACCAGTTTAGATGACAAAGCACAGGCCGTTTTGGCCGAGGGCGGCAATGTTTTTCTCAATGCAGCAGGCAAAGTGGTGAAAGGGAAAGAAGTGGTGCAGACTTTTCTGCCTGTTTTTTGGAATACATCGTGGTTTAAAATGCGCCCGCCACATACTTTGGGCATTTTATGTGATCCTAAAAACGCAGCTTTTAACAATTTCCCGACCGATTTCCATAGCGATATGCAGTGGTGGGAAATCGTAAACAAATCGCAGGTAATGAATCTCGAAGATTTTCCTTTAGGATTTAAGCCAATTATTCAACCAATTGATACCTGGTTTTTGAACCGCCGTTTGGCGCTGGTTTTCGAAGCAAAAATAGGCAAGGGTAAATTAGTGGTTTCGAGTGCCAACCTCTCACCTGATTTAAAAGAGGCTCCTGCTGCACAACAACTTTATTTCAGTTTACAGCAGTATATGATGTCTGCCCAGTTTAATCCAAAATATGAAGTGGCTTTTAACACCGTAAAAGATATCTTCGAAAGTCCATCGAAAATTCAGTTCGATACCTTTACAAAAGATAGTCCGGATGAGTTAAAAGTAAAACCAAAAACCAATTAAGATAAGCGAAATACCAACATGAAGAAATTTATATTCAGCTCCGTTATACTGTTCGGCATATCTGTCCAACTGCTTTTGGCACAGAAAATCCCTAATAAAAAAGAGGTTTTAAAAGTATTGAAATCAACTAATGCTTATTTTATGAATAAGTGGCCTGATGCCGGGAAATCAATCATAACCAACAGAGAGCGCCCAAGCAATATCTGGACAAGGGCAGTATATTACGAAGGATTGATGAATCTTTATAAAATCCATCAGGAAAAAGAATATTACGATTATGCCGTTCAATGGGGCCAAAAACACAACTGGGGTTTAAGAAATGGTATTACTACAAAAAATGCTGATGACCAGGCCTGTGGGCAGACCTATATCGATCTTTACCTGATTGATAAACAACCCGAACGCATTAAAGACATTAAAGCTTCTATTGATCTGGTAATCAAATCGGGCAAGGTAAACGATTGGACATGGATTGATGCGATCCAAATGGGAATGCCTGTTTTTGCCAAACTGGGTAAGTTATACAACGATACCGCCTACTACAATTACATGTACAAAATGTATATGCATTCCAAAAATACTGAAGGTGGTGGTTTGTACAATGCCAAAGATGGCCTTTGGTGGCGCGATAAAGATTTTGTGCCCCCTTATAAAGAACCAAATGGCGAAGATTGTTATTGGGCCAGAGGAAACGGATGGGTGATTGCCGCATTGGTGCGTGTGTTAGAAATTACCCCTGAAAATGAAGCTCACCGCAATGAATATTTAAAAACCTATCACGAAATGATCAAAGCTTTGGTGCCAATCCAACGCACTGATGGTTTTTGGAATGTAAGTTTACATGATGCGACACATTTTGGTGGTAAAGAAACTTCGGGCACTGCTTTGTTTGTATATGGTATGGCCTGGGGTGTAAATCAGGGTATTTTAGATAAGGCTACTTACCTGCCGATCATCACTAAAGCCTGGAAYGCTATGACGAAAGATGCTGTTCAAAAAAATGGTTTTATTGGTTATATGCAAGGAACTGGGAAAGAGCCAAAAGACGGACAGCCGGTAAGTTATACCAGCGTTCCCGATTTTGAAGATTATGGTTTGGGTTGTTTCTTATTGGCCGGAACAGAGGTATACAAGCTTAAAAAGTAATTAAAATGAATTTCAGAAATCTAGCTGGCTTATCGGTATTGATGTTGTTGTTCTTGCTGCCCAAACAAAGTACAGCACAAAGGATAGGCATTGCCGTTTCTGAAATTAACAGTGTTTCATCCTTCCCGATTGTGGGTGGAGGAAAAGCAGCCTCAATTTATATCGATGAAAATGATGCTGAAGTTGTTGGGATCGCTGCTGAGGCTTTTAAGGGTGATATTCACTTAATAACGGGAGCAACAAGTCAGGTTTTGAAAAATAACCCTGTTTTAAGTGCTTATCCCATTATTATTGGTACTGTAGGGCAGTCGTTTTACATAGATCAATTAATTAAAAGTGGGAAAATAAACAGGATTGCTTTATCCGGTAAATGGGAAACTTTTTCTATTTCAGTGATTGAAAATCCTTTAAAAGGAGTAAAAAGGGCCTTGGTGATTGCTGGTAGCGATAGACGTGGGACTGCTTATGGTGTTTTTCAACTTTCGCGGATGCTTGGTGTATCGCCGCTTTGTTGGTGGGCTGATGTGAAACCGGCAACAAAAAAATCGTTATACGTAAAAGCTGGTCAGCCTTTGGTAGAATCGCCATCGGTTAAATACCGCGGTATTTTTATCAATGATGAAGATTGGGGCATCCAACCCTGGGCTGCTAAAATGATGGATACCGATGTGAAAGATATCGGCCCAAAAACTTATACTAAAATATTCGAGCTGCTACTTAGGCTAAAAGCTAACTATATCTGGCCGGGGATGCATCCTTCAACCAAAGCATTTTATCATTATGCCAATAATCCCATAATGGCCGATAAATATGCCATTGTTTTAGGTTCGAGTCATTGTGAGCCGATGCTACGGAACAATGTTTTCGAATGGGCTGAGAATTTCGAGCACGAATATGGTAAAAAACCAGGCGAATGGCGCTACGATCTGAATAAAAATGAAATTGCAAACTATTGGACCGACCGTGTAAAACAGGCAAAAAATTACGAATCAATTTATACTGTGGGGATGCGTGGTATCCATGATGGCAGCATGCCCGGACCGAAAGATAAAAATGAAAAAGTGAAATTGTTGGGTGAGGTAATTGCAGATCAGCGTACCATTCTCAGTAAGAATATTACTAAACCCATAAGTTCTATCCCACAGATTTTTTGCCCTTACAAAGAGGTGCTTTCCTTGTATCAGGCCGGATTAAAACTGCCTGATGATGTGACCATTGTTTGGGCTGATGATAACCATGGTTATATCCGCCAGCTTTCGAACCCTGAAGAGCAAAAGCGCTCGGGTGGAAGCGGGGTGTACTACCATATTTCTTATTGGGGTGCTCCACAAGATTATTTGTGGCTTTCTTCAATTTCTCCATCATTAATTTCGTACGAGTTAAGCAAAGCTTACCAGTATAAAGCCGACCGACTTTGGGTTATAAATGTGGGTGATATTAAGCCTGCCGAGATGGAAACGCAGTTTGCCATGGATTTGGCCTGGAATGTAAACCAATGGAAACCCGAAAATGCGGATAAATATGCCGAAAGCTGGGCTGCTGAGACTTTCGGTACTGAATTTGCAAAACCCATTGCCGAAATAAAAGCAATTTATTATCGCTTGGCACAAGCCGCTAAACCTGAGCACATGGCCAGTGTTAGTTTTACCGATGCCCAGGCCGAAGAACGTTTGGCTGCATATCAAAAGATTTATGATCAGGCCAAAAGTTTAAATAATCAGATGCCAGCACGTTTAAAAGATGCCTTTTTTGAATTAATCCTGTATCCTGTTGAAGGTGCCATGCTGATGAACCAGAAGATTTTATATGCAAAGAAAAGTCTGGTTTTAGCCGCAAACGGCGATCAATCGGCTTTAAGTTATTCGAAAAAATCGAAGGGTGCTTTTGAGCAGATTCAGTTGATTACCGAAAAATACAATGAAGAAATTGCAGGCGGTAAATGGAACGGAATGATGAGCTGGAAACCACGCGATTTAGCCGTTTTTAAAATGCCAAAAGTGGCCGATGCTGTAACGACGAAATCATCAGACATTACCGAGAAATCTGAAAATAAAATTATTGTAGGTGCGGCTAAATATGCTGAAAAATCAGTGCCAAAGGGGCTATCTTTACAAACCCTAAAAGGACTTGGTTTGGGAGGCGATGGGATTTCTCTTTATCCTTTTACTTTTAAGCCATTCGGGGAAACAGCGCTTCAAAATGCCGCCCTCACTATTTACGAAGTTGATTTTAAAACCCAAGGCGAACACCAGATC
>NZ_JBFTRT010000178.1:0-11147 GCF_056399685.1 Pedobacter sp. 01N416 | reverse complement strand
GGCTTCTACTCCATCCGTACCATCCAAAAGTACCACCTCCGGAGTTTGAATAAGTGCTCAGGTTATAGCCTATCTTATAGGTTTTTGACCCTACTGAATAACCTTTACCGCAAGTAAAATTACCGTTAAAGCCGTTCCAGTTAACGCTGTAATTTCCCCCGGTACCATTGGCATAATTGACTGTGCCAGTTGCGCCGTCACTCTTCCAAAGCGACCAAAAGAAGCCGTTATGTGTACCCGATTGGTAGGATTCTACCGTGGCGACAGCTTTGGTAGGAGGGGGCGGAGCAGTGACTTCCCCAGGCGCGATCTTTTCGTCTTTTTTACAGCCTGTTAAACATACAGCGCTTGCAAACACCAAGGTTGCAGCCACAACAAGAGTAACCTTCCTGGTTACACCTGTCAGTGAATTTTGTTTTTTCATATAAGATATATATTGGTTAGGGAAGCAAAATAACCGTATTCAGATCTGGGATATGGCTAATAATCAGCAAATTTGTTATACAAATGTTCACACGGTCTGGAATTGGAACACTCTACTGGCGTTTTTTTCTGTCAGATTACAGAGAAGTATTGCTTTAAGCAATCTTCGAACATTTTAAGAATAAAAACTCCCGATAGCAAGATAGTTTTGAAGAACGGGATGCAGGTTGATGCTGAAATTCGAAGAGAGTTCTCTGCTCCAGCAGTTTTTCAGAAATATAACCAAAATGATGAACAATGGCTAGGTTGCTAAAGGGAGGTAAACAGAAACAATCATAATACCATTTCTCTGAAACAGTATTATAATTGCCCTTCTTTGGTTTTGGATGACATTTCACTTTTTATTTTCTCCCGGTGCTGGATGCCCCATTCGGTCATCGCTCCAATGACTTTTTCAAGCGTATAACTATAAGGCAACAATTCGTATTCTATTACAACAGGATAGCCTACGGATACTTTCTTTATGATAAAACCATTCATTTCAAGGTCTTTTAGTTCGCTCGAAAGTACTCTGGCTGAGATCCCCTTAACTTGCCGCTGCAATTCTGTAAACCTGTTGTTTCCCCTGGCCATTGCAATAATTATCATCAGTTTCCACTTACCGCCAACTGCATAGAGTGCATCAGCCATCCCATTTAGAATTTTATGGCACTCTTCTGTAAATTCTTTGTTTTTTACCGATTCTTCTTTATTGTCCATTTCGCTATGTTTTGATTACTAACTAACCTTTGGGTAACAGGTAATAAATTGTTAGCGAATATAGCCTAATTTTGATGATTATAAAAAGAACTTTAAAACACAAAAAAATAAAAATTATGACATTAGAAATTTTGAAAATCAAAGAAGAATTAAGGGGCTTAATAGATGCTTATGCCTATTTAAGTGATGAAAAAGAGATCTCAGAAGTAATGAGGCTGTTTACGCCAGATGCCACCTACAAAGTTTATATGGGTAACTTCTTAGCTGCAAATGTGTCCGGAACAGAAACCATGGAAACGGAATTTAACGGGCATGCCTCTTTAGTAAAAACCTATTTTACAATGAACGGGCAGCATACTGTGAAAATAGATGGTGATACCGCTACAGGTGTTTCTTTTTCTCAGATCAAAATGATCAGAGAATCTGAAGGTAAGTCCATCCTTACAGATTACAGCGTTAAGTACGATGACAAATACGTGTGTCTGGATGGGAAGTGGCTAATTAAGGAACGTATCGGATATTTTATAATTGTAGATGAGAGACCATTTAACGGTTAGCGTAAAAAAGGGTAGCCGTCCTTGTATCCATTGCCAGAGCCAATATGCCCATAGCTGTGCTGCAATTAACGGTTACCCTTTCTTGTAAATATGGTAGCGCCTTAAAAGATGTGGTAACTCGATATCAAAATGGGGCGCTATCCGATGTAAATAAAAAGATAGCTGTTAAACCTGCGCTTTTTCGAAGGAACCAATGACAACAAAACTCACCAAATTGTTCGATGCCCACCTATCTTTGATCTTTATCCGTTTTCACGAGCGTCCTCTTCTAAATCTTTTCTTATCCTTTTAGTTAGTGAAGCCACCACAAGTTCATACGAGTTTTTTAACAGGTTCTTGATTACCTTATCAGGAACCTTTTTGTTGAAATAAACACTGATCCAATGTTTTTTATTCATGTGGTAAGCAGGCGTTACATCTTCATATTTTTCCTGAAGTTTCTTTGATTCCTCAGGATCACATTTTAAGGTACAAAAATCAAACTCATCCACATTAAAAAAACAGAACCATTTATCCTTCACATAAAAAGCCAGTAAGTTTCGGTCATATTCAGAAGAGGCTTTTTTGAAAGCCATTTTTTCGGTAACTCCCTCGAAGGAGAGACAATATTCTCTCGCACTTTCTGCATTCATATCATTCTAAATTATCCAGGATCAATCTTTCAAGAAGGGATAATCAGTATATCCGTGTTCACCTCCACCGTACATTGTGGCTTGGTCAATTTGGTTAAATTCGGCATCTAATTCAAATCTTTTTGGCAGATCAGGATTGGCGAGAAACAATGAACCATAAGAAATTATTTTCGTGATCCCCTTCTCCAGTTCTGCCTCTCCGTTTTCTTTATTGAACCCAGCGTTGGCCATTACCAGGTGTTTACTGATGCCGCCAAATGTTTCTATCGCATTTTTAGGATAGTGAGGGTAATTGTTTAAAGGGAACATGCCATTCATCAAATGGATATAAGCTAATGGCAATTCATTCAATGCCTCGATCAAAGGACTAAATTGAGCAACAGGATCACTATTTTCTATATTGTTATAATAAACCGTTGGCGATAGTTTAATGCCAACTTTATCGCTTCCTGATGCATGAACAAGTTCCTGCATCACTTCCAGTACGAAGCGGTTCCTGTTCTCAATGTTACCACCATACTCATCGGTGCGTAGGTTCGCGCTTTCCGATAAAAATTGGTTCGGCAGGTATCCAAATGCAGCATGAAGTTCTACGCCATCGAAACCTGCTTCGATAGCATTTTTAGCGGCCTTACCATAATCTTTAACGATTTGTTTGATCTCCACAATAGTTAATTCATGAGGTGTTTCGTAATCTTTCATTCCCTGGGAAGTAAAATGTTGTTGCCCTTTTATTGCGACTGCCGAAGGCGCAACAGGGAGCTTTCCATTTCTGTCTACAGAATGTCCAACACGACCTGTATGCCATAGCTGGGCATAAATTACACCTCCGTTGTTATGTACAGACTTAGTTACTTTCTTCCAGGCTTCAATTTGTTCATCATGATAAAGTCCTGGTGTCAACGGACTTCCTATAGCCTGTTCTGAGATATTAATGGCTTCCGTTATCAAAAGTCCTGCGCTTGCCCGCTGCGTGTAATATAAGGTCGTTAGGTCTGACACTACTCCTTCTATGTTAGCACGGCTTCGTGTCATTGGCGCCATTGCCATCGCGTTCCTTAGTATTTTCTTTCCTAGTGTTACTTTTTCTAGTAATTTCATGAGTTGTTTTTCATTATGTTAGTGATATAAACTTGTAAAATTTAAATTGTGATCGATTTTTAACCGATTGTAAGGATAACCTTTCCATTTACACCTCCGGCTGTTAAAAAATCCTGTGCCACGGCTGCTTCTCCGAGCTTGAATATCTTTGAAACAACCGGTTTAAATTTTCCAATTTTTAATAATTCAATGCCATTCTGCAAGGTTTGGGCTGAAATGTTGGAGGCGACAAAACTCGCTTTTACCTCGTATTGTTCTGCCAGTTCCTGCGATGGTGGTACCACAATGCTCAACAGCATACCACCGGGTTTTAGCACTTGAAAAAGTTTTGTCTGGGCTTCACCACCTGCGGTATCCGCTACCAGGTCAATATCCTTAATCAAACGCGCAACATCTTTTAATTTATAGTCAATTACCTCGTCGGCGCCAAAACTTTTTGCCAATGCCACACCTTTTCCCGATGCTGTTGCAATAACGTATGCACCTGCAGCTTTTGCCATCTGTACCATTGCACCACCAACAGCACCACTTCCACCCTGGATTAATACGCTTTGTCCCTTTTGTAATTTACCAGCAATGAACAGAACGGATTCGGCAGTGCCAATGTTGACACCGATTGATGCCGCCTCTGCAAAGGAAAGTCCTTGTGGTTTCGGCACCACTAAGCTTTCGTTTGCGGTTACATATTCTGCGTAGGCATTTGTCCTGGTTAGGGCAATCACTTCATCGCCCACTTTAAAGGCTGATACATCATCTCCAATGGCTACAATTATTCCTGCAGCCTCGCCGCCTGGAATAAACGGCATTTCTACGGGGCGGACGGCTTTCATAAAGCCCATCCGGATTTTAATGTCTATAGGATTTACACCTGCTGCTTTAACCTGAACTAACACATCATTTCCATTCTGGACTGATGGTACCGGAACGTCGACCTGTTCTAACACATCTGAATTTCCGTAGTCGTTATATTGTATCGCTTTCATTTTTTTAAATTATAATCTGTACACCTCACACCTAAAGAATATCAGGTGTAGAAGTTACTTCTTTGTTATACTGAATATACGAACAAAGGTATCAGCTATTCAGTAGGTAAAATAACCCAAAAAGACAGAAGAATAGTCCTATCCGACAAATGACGGGGTAGTGTTTTGGAAAAATAGAAAATTAAGCTGTATAGGAAAACTTCTTTGGTGTAATGCCATATTGTTTTTCAAATAGCCGACTGAAGTGACTGAGATTGGAAAATCCCAGCTCATATCCCACCTCAGAAACAGAATGTTTGGCCTGTTTCAGCAGAAAAGCAGCCTCTTCCATTCTTGCTTTTTGATAATAATTATAGATAGTATCTCCAAATGTTTGCTTAAAGAGCTGCTTAAGTTTCGTTTCGCTCATAGCAGTGATAGTGGCCAATTCACTTAATATTGGTGGAGTACTAAGATCACTCAATATTTTGTTGCGAATGGTCAGCAGTTTTTCTGCATCGTTGCTATTTATGTTCTTAAAAGTCGTATTCTCCCTAAGCGATAATTTACTGAAAAGCAGATACATTAATTCCTGTACCTTGATCTGTACGTAGAAATTATTCAAAGCGCTCTTCATATCAACGGAGACAATATTTTTAAGGAGCAATTGCATTTCAGGATCCAGGTTTTCGAAAAAGAGAAAGGAGGCGTTTGCATCCATGATGGTTGTTATCGTACCATTTGGTTTTTCAACAGACAGAACTGAACGTAGTCGGCTGGCCGTAATGCCCACAACCACGTATTGAATGTTGCTGCCGGCAGGGAAACGGATTTCTGTATGCAAATCATTTGTAGATAGGAGTATAGAAGCGTCCTTTTTCTGTGAGAATGGTACGTTTGCCTCGTTGTTATATTTAACTTCACGATCATCGTTGCCATTATAAAAGAAAATGGTACGTATATCATTGGCCTGCGCAGCTGGGTTGCGCTTAATAATCAGGTCTTCCTTTAATACGTACCGGTGGATCGTCAATCTAAAATCATCCCCAAAGCCAACCTTACGTACATAACCTTCTCCCATTTTCTTTGGGATCTCTAAAAAGTTATCTCTCACCGGAACATTAATTAGTTCCGAAAACTGTATTATAAAGTCAAAACCCGGAACCGCTGTAAATTCGAAAATCATTGCAAGAAATAACTAATTAATAAACCTAAGGTGGTGTAACTTCCTAAAGTTACGCCACTTTCTTCTAATATTATTATTTTTAAGATCTCGGCGCTAAGATACGTCTAGAGGGATTGGAGATGGAAGTCCGGTTTTGATTTCTCTTACCTCAACAGAAATGTATTCTTTCATTTTCTGATCATTTAATAGGCGATATCAATTGTACTTTTAAAAGTCCCGCTGTCTGCGAGGTGTATAAACATAAAAGTGGCTAAATCAGCACGCGAGATTTTCGGAATGCCACCTAGCGGCAAACCGGTTATATTTTTATACTTTCCTATTGCTTTGCCATCGGTTAGTTTTGGCGCCCGAACAATTGTCCAGTCCAAGCCGGACGTCTTTATTATTCCTTCCATTATACGCATATCAGCATATACAGGTTTATAGAGCTTTTGCAATACATGCTTTAATAGAAAAGTCATGATGAACGAGCTCTTGGGTGGGATGTCTAATGCGCCTGACGAAATACAGATTAGGCGCTTCGGGCAAGATTTCTCCATGATGTTTACAATATTGCGGATGCCAGACGAATACAAGGTGGTTTGCTGAATTTTAGGGATACCCAGACAGGAAACCACTGCTTCGTGCCCATCAAACTCTTTTTCATAAGTATGTGGAATTAAAACATCTCCTTTAATAACCTTTAGATTTTGATGCATTATTGTAAAAGCATGGGGATTTCTAACAATAGCCGTTATAGCATATCCGGCGTTTAGTGCCTGTTCAATAAAATGTTTTCCAGTTCCGCCAGAACCACCAAATACAAGAATTTTTTTCATTTTGTGATATTTTAATTGAATCAAAGGTATATTTGAACTAACATTTGTGCAAGTACGCACCTAAAAGTAAGTGTAAAATGAATGAAGTTAAAGAAACATCCACCATACAATTAAATAAGCAAACGGTCTTTAAATTGTGTCCGGTTACCTATGTGATGGAAAAAATTGGCAGCTACTGGAAACCGATTATTATCTTCCACTTAATGTCTGGATCAAAACGGTACGGAGCGTTAAAAAAGGCAATGCCTCATATTACAGAAAAGATGCTTGCACAACATTTGAGGCAGCTGGAAGCAGACGGACTGATTTCGAGGGTAGCATTACCTGTAATACCGCCACACGTTACCTATAGCCTGACGGATGCGGGGCAGGCTTTGCGACCTGTGTTATACGCCATGGCAAACTGGGCAATTGAAGACGGGCAAAAAAGGGAAGAGCCACTTTTTAAAACGATGGAACAGTTTCCTGCATAAGTTAATAACCTGCATCCGTGCAACATAAATCAGGCGCTACGGAATATTTGTTTTTGGCTCACGGTGATTGTCATCTTCATCTCACAAAGAATAAAATATACTAAAAAGTATTTTTAATTAAACTTTTTAGTATATTTTTGTGGCGTAAAATTTATTAATATGCTTACTAAAGCCGAAAGAACAAAGCAATTCATTCTGGAAACAGCGGCCCCTATCTTTAATCAGAAAGGGATATCAGGCGCTAATATAGACGATGTGCTTGCTGCTACAAAATTGACTAAAGGATGCCTTTATGGTCATTTTGAAGGCAAGGAAGACCTTGCCTTACAGGTTGTTGATTTTATGCTGAAAACAAACGGCGAAAAAATGTTATCAACTATCGGTAAGGGTAAAACAGCAAAGGCTAAAGTGTTTGCATTTCTCGATTTTTACAAGGATCCTTTAAATACCTACTTAAAAGGCGGGTGCCCTATATTTAATGTTGCGGTTGAATCTGATGATCATTTTCCGGCAATTAAAGAGAAAATAGCCGGTGTAATAAGGCGTGGACAGGAATTATTTGTTGGTGTCTTAAAACAGGGCATTAAGGACGGAGAGTTTTCTGACGAGCTTGACCCTGCTGTATATGCATTTAAAGCTGTAGCTGCTGTTGAAGGTGCGGTGATTATGTGCAGGTCTATGAACACGGCAAAACCGATGGCGAGTTTGCTCAAAAACCTGAAAGCAGAATTAGAAAGTTACGAGGGCTAATTTTTTTTCACTAAAAATATACTAAAAAGTCTTTTATATTTTTAACTATTAAAAAAATATAAAACCATTTCGCAGTTTAAATTAAATGCAAAACTACGTGTGAAAATATACTAAAAAGTCTATAATTAAGAAGATATGGAATCAAAAGAAAAAACGGTTTTAGTCACAGGTGCCTCATCTGGCATCGGGCTGCTTGTCGCCAACAGGCTCCACGAAAATGGCTACCACGTTATCGGAACAAGTAGGAACCCCGAAAAATACCAGGCAAAATTGCCATATAAGTTATTGCCATTAGATCTGAATGATGACCGCTCTATAACATCTTTTGGTCAGTTGCTCTTCAGTCAGATTAAACAGTTGGATGTGTTGGTTAACAATGCTGGTTACCTTGTAAATGGACTTGCGGAGGAAACTCCCATTGAATTAGGCAGGCAGCAGTTTGAAACCAATTTTTGGGGAACGATCAAATTAACCAACGCGTTGCTACCCTACTTAAGAAAGCAAAACCATGGAAAAATAATCACCCTCGGTTCTTTGCTGGGCCTAGTGGGGCTTCCAAATGTGTCCTATTATGCGGCTTCCAAACATGCACTCGAAGGTTATTTTAAATCACTGCGTTTTGAATTGAACCAGTTTAACATCAAGGTAGTAATGGTTGAGCCGATGAGTTTTAAAACCAATATCGGTGAAAGCGGAACTGTTGCTACAGGAACGATCCCAGCGTATGATACCTTCAGGCAAAAGGTAACCGCCTATACTAAAAGTACATTTGATAATGCACCTGATCCTGCACCGGTTATCGCCACTTTATTGCAAACAGTAAAGGAAAAGAAGCCCTATACCTGATGCCCCACCGGTACTGATCACCGGTGGGGCATCAGGTATAGGGCTGGAAGCAGCAAAACAATTTTTGGCTAATGGCGCCAGTGTAATCATTACTGGCAGAAACCAAGGGAAATTAGATGATGCCAGGAAACTATATCCGGCAATTATAACCATTAAAAGTGATGTGTCAGAAGCCGATGATGCACAAAAGCTTTTTAACCAGGTGCAGCAATTGGGCGGTATTGATATATTATACAACAATGCAGGTGTTTTAACCGATCCAATCAATCTCGGATCGGCAAACGAAAGGCATCTTACAGACGCAGCCTACGAAATAAACGTCAACTATCTTGCAGTTATCAGGCTTAACAATCTTTTCATGGATATGCTGAAATCAAGGGCGGGAGGCGCTATTATCAACACAACTTCATTGCTTAGTTATGTTCCATCATTACTGGAAGCAACTTACTCAGCTTCTAAAGTAGCATTGCGGTTTTATACAGAAACATTGAGAAAGCACCTACAAATTTTAAATAGTAACCTGAAGGTATTTGAGCTTTTGCCTCCTGTTGTGGCTACAGAAATGACGGCTGATAGGAAGGGAAAAAAAATGACTACAGAAGGTCTGGTAAAAGCGCTTATCGCAGGTCTCAAGAAGGATCAGTTTACCATCCGTGTAGGGGATACAAAAACATTGTATATCGTCAACCGGCTTTTTCCAGGAATTGCTTTTGGTTTGGTTAATCCTAAGAAAAGTTATAAATTAATATCCCCATAAAAATTACGCCTTAAGTAACAGCATGTTGTAACTGACGTAAATAATAAAACAAGAAATAAACATAATATGAAAGCGTTCATTATAGACAAATATAAAAGCAAGGAAGGTGGTAAGATTGAAAATGTACCCATTCCAGTATTGAAAGCCGATGAAGTATTGGTAGAAGTATACGCTGCCGGTATAAACCTTCTCGATTCCAAAATAAGGAAAGGGGAATTCAAACTTTTTTTACCTTATAAAACACCATTTATTTTGGGGCATGACCTGGCCGGTATAATAACTAAGGTTGGTGCGCAGGTGCAAAAGTTTCAGGTTGGAGACCATGTTTATGCTCGGCCCGCAGATCATCGTATCGGAACTTTTGCAGAATTCATTGCCGTTAATGAGGCCGATTTGGCAATAAAGCCTGCAGAACTGACCATGGAAGAAGCGGCATCCATCCCACTCGTGGGCCTCACTGCCTGGCAGGCACTCATTGAAAAAGGGAAACTGCAAAAAGGAGAGCGGGTTTTCATTCAGGCTGGCTCAGGCGGTGTCGGCACATTTGCCATTCAGTTGGCTAAATATCTGGGGGCTACTGTGGCTACCACGACAGGTACAGCCAACATCGAGTTGGTAAAAAGTCTCGGTGCAGATGTTGTTATAGACTATAGAAAGGATGACTTTGAGAAAGTTCTGAATGATTATGATCTGGTTTTAAACAGCCAGGACGGATTGACGCTTGAAAAGTCGCTACAGGTATTAAAACCAGGTGGAAAGCTCATCTCGATTTCTGGTCCTCCCGATCCGGATTTTGCAAAACAAATCGGTGCCTCCTGGTTCGTGAAACTGATTATGCGCCTGTTGAACTCGAAGGTAAGAAAGAAAGCAAAAAGGCTGAATGTTGATTTTTCCTTTCTGTTTATGAGGGCTAGCGGATCTCAGTTGAATGAAATTACGACGCTTATAAATGCCGGGGCTATTAAACCTGTGATAGATAAAATTTTTCCGTTCCAATCGGTCAATGAAGCAATAGCTTATGTAGAAAGTGGCCGTGCCAAAGGAAAAGTGGTAATAAAAGTTAAATAATTTAATTGGTAAAACATATATAATGAAAAAACTAAGGATAATATTATTGTTGTGCCTTTTTGCGGCAACAAAAACATTCGCACAAACTCCAGAAGCTGATAAAATTTTAGGCGTATGGTTGAGTGAAGATAAAACCGGTAAAATTGATATTTATAAAGCAAAAGGGAAGTATTTCGGCAAGCTGATCTGGGGTAAAACCATGTACGAACCAAATGGAATTACTTCCAGGAAGGACGTAAAAAACAAAGATGAAAAATTAAGGGCACGTAACCTTAAAGATCTGATCATGCTTTACGATTTTACTTATCATAATGGCGTGTGGGATGGTGGCGAGATTTATGATCCTTATAGTGGTAAAACATACAGCTGTACGTTGAAACTAAAGGATAGTAAGCTGAATATCAGGGGGTATATTGGCATGTCTTTGTTTGGCCGGACAAGTGTTTGGGAGAGGGTGAAGTAATGTTTAAATTGAAAGTGCCAGGAAATTATGAGTTTTGAACAGTTTGTTGGCGGCTAGAAAGTAGTTGCCATAATGGAGCTATAATTTCCCTTTTTGTAGCGTTTTAATGCGCTTTGTCGTTTTTCATTAAAAACCAAATAGACGATGAAAAAAATAGCGCTTGTATTATTGTTGGGTGTTGCCCTGCTAACCTGTAAAAAAAATAAAACMACTTCTGATTGTGGGGACAAGGTCTGTACTGAAGAATTTGCCTCGGTAGTGTTAAAATTTGTAGATAATAAAGGCGCTGCCGCTGAAGTAAAAGATTTCAATGTAATCAACCAAAGAACAGGAGAGCGGGTAACGGCTAATT
>NZ_JBFTRT010000177.1:0-13165 GCF_056399685.1 Pedobacter sp. 01N416 | reverse complement strand
ATTATATCTTCAGCCAATACGGATTGTTTTATTGGGTATTTAAAAACAAGTGGTTCCCCTGTCTTAAAAATTAATTTATTATCTACGAGGCTATACATTTTACTTAATTATGGTATTATTACTGGTTCGATTATGGGTAATTCCGGAATCATCGGCTCTACAATTGGTGGAGGCATAAACACCGGCAATCCCATTGGCCGAATAAACGAAGCAGCTGGTATCCGTTCCATTAGCTGGTATTGAATCCCTCCTCCAGACTGACCAAAAGCACGCCCCGCAATTCCTACCCGCATTAAGTACCTGAAGGAGGTTGAACCTTAACAATATTGGTTGGTTCGTTTGGCAATGCTATTTTACGCTGTATCTCACTTCGTGATAAACCTTCAATTTCACTAGCCTTGGTTAACCACCGCCCGTTAGCTTCCGTACCGTTTGATCCTTCAGTGTAAACTCTTGCATATTCTGCACCTTCGGGAGATATAAATAATAATACAATTTATTTATAATTTCTATTCAAGTTTTTCTTAGTTGCAAAGCACCAACTCATTTATGATTGACGACAGTAAACGCAGCTGCCCTCAGCAATTTTGTTCGTCTGATAGGTTTTATTACTCAGAAAGTGATGATTTCTTTGCCTTTCTACCAAAAACTCGAGGATAGTAAGCAAGAGATACCAGAAAATATTGTTGCATTACATTTACCGATCCTGTGGTAAAGGTATTGTCCAATCCAAAATTCACTACCCCCTTGTTTTGATGCAGTATATCTAAAGCTGATAATTTCACTTCTCCTTGGTTACCTTTTAAAAATCGATAGTATAAGTTCGCGTTCCATAGGGTAAAATTATAATTTCCACCATAGGTAGAAGAGTTGGAATTATACGTAATATTGGTATTGAAGCTAATGGCTGGGGAAATATTTAAGCTAGCAATAAATCTTGTACTTAAAATTGAACTTTTGAACGCCGTAGGATTATTGGTCTGTTTTAATTTTGAAATAAGCATTTGCTGGTTCAATTCGAACTGAAAAGCATCTTTATACAAATATGAAACAACAAAATTATTATCAGTTGAGAGCAAACTTGTACTATTAAGCAAACCATTTATGTAGTTTGGTTGGGTTGCATTGCTAAGTGATGGTTTCAAAATAAACTGTAAAGTACTGCTTTGAACTTTAATGCTTTTTCTAGCCTCACCTTGGATAAACCATGATTGGTTGCCATCAACATTCAAATATCTTCCGTAGGCACGTCCGAGATTATCATATAATATGTTGTTTCCAATAGCATTATTTATTTTATTGAGGCCCAATTTAACAAAGTAATTGTCTGTTGAGTTACTTTTTCTAAAGTTTTCCAAGAAAAACGTAAGGCTTAATTCATGTCCAAAACTCGGAAGAAGGTCCATGTTTCCAAACTGTCGAAAATAAAAGTTTGTGCTATCAACCAGTGGAGCGCGTTGGTTTACATCGGGATATATTGCGAAAGATCTATAATTTACTTCATAGGAGGCTTTATATTTGGTAAAATTGTTGTATCTATCATGCTTCAACTTGAATGCTGGTAAGAACCTCAAATAGGCATTATCAAAGACCTGGAAGGCTTTTTCAGAGGAATGGGTTTGTTTGTACAGCTGTCCATTGATATCCAAGGAAAAACGCCATAACCTGCTGAATCGGTTGACCAAAGATTTTTCAATAGTTTTTTCCAGTTTGATTGTGGGCCTTTCGTCTATAAATCTGTAAAGACTCCTATTTGAAAGATAAGAATTTTTAGTTCTAAAGTTTGTGCTCAAATCGCCATCATCAACGCTACTATTATTCAGATCACTTGAAAAATTTACATTGTTTACGAAAGTCAAATCTACCACATTGTCCCTACCCCCAAATAATCTTTCTAATTTGAATAGCTTTAGGGACAGGTCATTAGATATGCGGCGGCGTTTGATATCGTAGTTTCTGTCAAATCTTGTAAGTTGTGACAGATTATCATTGGATGCAAAAGACGTTTTATTTTCTTTTATATTATCTGAAGTGTTTAAAAATGAGGAGTAACCTATTTGAAAATTCTTGGTTTTGCTTCTGAAGCCTGTGTTAAATGTAAGAACCTTATTAAAAATATTTTCTTTAAGAGTACTTGAAGAAGCACTTTGTAAGGTTTGATCGCCAGATATTGAAACGCTTTTGGAATTAAAAAAATCCTGGCTACGGGTCTGCGAAAAATTAGGTATGAAATAGAACTCCAGTAAATCATTCTCCAGTTTGTAGCTATTTTTGAAATTTTGATTTAAGGTGGATGATGTCCTAGTCTCATTATAAGATTGGAGCAAATTACTGTCCGCTTTTATATTGATTGAGGTAATGGTATTTTTAACTAAATCCCCGTCACGTTGTGTAACAAAATAGCTATTTTCTAATCGGTTATTTCGATTTTGGGCAGCATCGGCTATAAAATCATGCAAGAAGTTAAATCCTGCTGCTTTAGATTTGTTTAGTCCTTCTACAAAGAAATCGGGCTGTAATTCAAGGCTAACGCCTGTAGCTTTAAAAGAGGCCTCGCGGGTCATTTCTAATACGTCGTTGACCACAATATTACTATTGTTAGCCATAGACGCGATTGTAATCTGCGTCCTGGGCGAAAAACTGCTCACAGCAAACCCCGCAACATATCTTTTGTCAGTACCGTAGCCTGAAGAGATCTTTCCGAACAAACCGGATTTCCAGCCGTTCTTTAACTTAATATTGATATTTACAGATGAGTCCAATTTTGTAGTCCTATCATCACCAGCCTTATACACCTGTATTTTGTCTACTGATTCTTTTGGTAAATTCTGGATCGCGATCTTTGCATCTCCACCGAAAAACGGTTTGCCTTCCACCAACACCTTTTTGACAGCCTTTCCATTAACTGTAATAAGCCCATCTCCCCACAATATTACCCCGGGCAATTTTCTAAGCAGATCCTGTACCACCGCATTCTTCGCGGTTTTGAAAGCATCCGCATTAAATTCCAATGTATCGCCCTTCATCTGAATCGGAGGTTTATATGATTTAATTTCAACACCCTTAAGCTCAATACTTTGCTGACTTAAATACAAGGTCATAAAATCAAACGTATCGGAAGCGGATGCGATCAGAAAATTCCTTCTGTAATGCTTGTACCCGATGAAACTGATTACGACTTCTAAATCTGTGTTTACAGGCAAATTATTGAACCTGAATTCACCTTGGATACCTGATAACTGATAGGCAACCAAACTGGAATCCTGCCTTTTATAAACCGAGACGGTAGCCGAACGCAGCGCATGATGTTCTATAGAGTCTTTTACCGTTCCTTTAGCAGCTCCTATTTTGAGCGCTTCTGGATTTTGGGCGAGGGCATTTGAAAATAAAAAAAATAATAGGCTAAATAGGCCAAGGGAGATAAATTTCATACCCTAAAAACTCTGCTTGGGCTTAATCTGTAAAATAACAGGATTATCCATCATACTCGCTTTTTCAAAATAAGCAGACAGTACTTTTGGATACATGATGTTTTTATCAATATTTTGTTTTCTTCTCACTATCAAAGCTGAAGAAGAAACCGAAGAATAGAAATATTTGCCATCGCAATATAATGCACCCTGATCAGCAAAACCGCTTACATCCTTACTATCGTTTACAGGCATAAAATAACTTTTCGAATCGGGATTTATACTTAAGAACGAAACTAGCGTTTGGTTTTTTAAATTGTATAACATGGGACCGAATTTTTTTCCAGCAGTAGTCAATTTAAAGGAAATGCAGGAATCAATCTGATATATGTGTGATATTCTTGAGATCAAATCCGGATTGCTCCTAAAATACTGTCTGGCGTCCCTTTTGAATAATGGATCATTAAAATTTGCTTTTGAAAAGCTGTTTTCTGATGGAAAGACAAAAGTAAATTTTTCGTACATGTCGGAAGTAGTAACCTTGTAAACATTGTAATCATAGGGCCTGGCATAATAGACCCAGCTGGAATTTCCACTTGCAAAAAAGGGTCCCTGTTCCCGGTTTGGAAGATTGTCAGTCGTTAAAGCTGAATTCTTCATATTGTAGGGAAGAAAACTTGCGTATACTTTATCATTACGGGCAAGCAAGACTTCATGGTTTACAGTATCTTTAAAAAATTTTTCGTTTACGATATAGGCCGAATAGGCAGTARTACCATCCTGAAAAAAATGTGAATCTACAGAGAATTCAAGTTTGCTTTTAGTTTCCACTCTTAGCTTGCTCCCATTGTAACTATAATAGTGAAAGCTTTTCATCCCGATCATAAATATTATCTCCTGCTTGTTCTGGTCTACCCAAAAAAGCTGCCGTTCGGATGGCTGGCGGACTATTTTAGACAAAAATTTACCGTTTTTGTAGAATACAAAAATGCAATTAGTTTCGCGGTCAGATAAAATGAAGTGATCTTTGGTCACAATCAATTGTTGCAGTGCGCCAAAAACACTACGTTTTGTTGTTTCCAACGGGACATAGTTTATCTCTTCAAAAACCTCTGACGCTGATATCTCGGGTGCATAATTAGTCGGTATTATTCTAATGCTGGAAGGTTCTCTGAGACCCTGTCCAAAAACCGAGACAAGTAAGTTGAGGCTGATGACAGATAAGGCAAATATGCGCTTGATTATTGATGCAGACATAATTCGATTCAATTGAAATAAACAGCGGGACAAGGTAGGTATTCGGTTCAAAAAAAAGCAAAGGCTTTTTAACTGATAGCAGGCCTCACCACGCACTTCACTTATAAAATAGTTAGTGGATTAGGATTTCGGATATTTGTCTAAAATTATATCCAAATATTTCTGCGTATTTGTACTGCTCTCACGCTCTGGAAAAAACAGGTTGGACACGCAGCTGCGTTGTTTGTTTAACACAAAGAAATAAGGCTTATTAACCTTTTCACTTTTTAAAGTAGCAAGTAAAATACCATCAATAGGTCTAAAAACTATATTTAAATTTTTAGAATACCAGGGTTTGGACTCCAGCATTTTCGAAACTTTTGGATTTTCTATCCAGATCTCCAAATTTACCTTCCCCACCCAATCACCCTTTATAAGAAGTGTCATAACGCTATCAAAACACGTTTCACAGTTAGTGATCGAACTCTTAAAAACCAGTGTGTTCTCATGTTTGACCGTAAAAGGAACGTTGATCATTTTATTATCATCAGCGTATGTAGAGAACAGGAGTGTATCCTGATATTCAAGTCGTTTGTTAACCTGGGATACGGCATCCTGTAACGCTTCACTCTCCAGATCAAATTTCTGTCCTTGATCTTTGCAGGAGACAAGCATGAGCCCCAACGATAGAAACAAGCAATTTTTTAAATTTATCATCAAAGTTATTTTATATTATATAACATTATAATAGGACGTTCATCATTCAAATAGTCCTTGAGTCCGAATTTTTCAATCAGTCTATGAGCAGGCCCATTGATATTCTTGTTCCGATTTTCAACCTGTAACTCATGTTTTAGCTCAGAAGGGATAACATGATTGACAAACCTTCCTTTCATATCCATATATGAAGGGTAGGTACTAGAATTAAATTTAAAGGGTATTCCATCAATTGTACTTTCAAGGTTCTTACCTTCACTTTGAACGGTTACAAAATTGTGGGCTTTATTATATAGGGCGTATCCGACAAGTTTAATATTAATCTTTTTTGAATAATAGTGGAATGTCACATTCAGATACCTTTCGTTTTCCATTACATTAGAAATTATCGTCAGTTTTTGTTTGGCTATTTCAGAAGATTTATCAATTATATCCATATCAGAAACAATTTCAGAAAGGGGTACACTTTCTCCGGTAAATTTGAGGAGATACCTACTGCTCAGCTTTTTCTTGTCAAAGCTGTATATGGTATCACAAAAGGATTCAAACATAAGCACAGAATCCGGATTACCATTGATTTTATTAAAGTTGCGTAAACCAATAACAGCTTTGGGACTTTTAAGCCCGTTGAAATTGAATTTTAGATAGCTTTCCTCAATCTGATTAGGATTGAGGCAACTTGCCAAAGTTAAACGGTAGGAAAACCCCTGTTGAATTTCCTGTGCCCCGCACAAATTAAATCCGTTGTGAAATAGATAGTAGTTTGAAATAGGTTGAAAATTAAATACCTGACAGACTAAATCTGTTGAACTCTTTAAGTTACCTAATGCATCAAAAGAAAGTAAAGTCTTACCATTATCTATAAGGAGATCGAGCCTATTGGTGGAGTAGTTAAATTTGCCTTGGGTTATGCCGTCTGTTGTTTCATTTATTTCTTTTCTAAGATCAATTTCCTTGATCTGTCTGCCATGATAATCGTAAACCGAAAAAGTATAGGTATTTATGACATAAATGTACTTATCACTAAAGATCAGGTCACTGATATCTTCTACAGTGAAATTTTTATTGCCCGCTAACTTTATAAAGCTGACGTCTTCAAGCTCAACTGGTTTTGGGGACATTCCCCCCTGGGGATTAAACTCAATGATTTTGACAGTTGAGTTATCTGTTTTACCCATAGCCTCTTTATTGTTTCTGCAACTTGTCAGTATCACTAGTACCGAAAAAAGAAACAGGTTAGCTTTTATATTATTCATATAGGGAATTAAAGACCTCAGATTCCGTTGAAATCTGAGGTCTAATGTGTGAAATATCAATATTTTGTTAAAAACTTAGCCTGCTATGTATCTACAACTAATAGCACCACCGCAGTAGTTATACCAAGAGGCGCTCACACATACATCTTTAGTGGTCGGAGACTTTTGGGTTGTGATAGTAGTAGATCCGGCACTGGTAAAATAAGTTCCTGTAACTCCAGCAGTTATTGAAGTACCAGGTATGATACCACCAGCCTGTACCTCAACTCCGGCACCACTTCCAGAATTTACCTGTGTTGCGACAGTTGCATCGTATTGGGGCGAGGCGCATTGGATTTGAGATGTACTGTAGCCCCAACCTTTTCCGCCAGCGCTTTCACCACTGCCGTTCTCACCTCCACTCTCACTACCGCTGTCTTCCCTGGCATAGACTTTCAGGACAGAACTGATTTTAAGGCTCGATGCTTCTTTTTGAGAAACTTCGTTCACATTTAAGAACAGCGCTGCTGCTCCAAGGGAAAGCGCTAGAGCGCTAAAAAATTGTTTTTTCATTTAAATTTGATTTTTAGTTTAAAATATAATTAATTGGTATTAAGACATTTAAAAAAACGGGAGTTTTAAAGACATTTTGCCAATTATAAATGTCTCCGGCACAAAACCCCAGTATCTTGAATCTATAGAGGAATATCGATTGTCTCCAGCTACAAAAAAATAGTTTAATTTGAACCTGTACTGTCCAGTGACGAAATTGTTGATCAGTATTTTTTTTCCTAAAATTTTCAGACCATTGCCTTCATATTTAATTATTGCTTCGCGATATAATGCTATGTTCTCTGTATTGAGCCTAATAACCTGTCCCTTTTCAGGAATAATGACAGGACCAAAATTTTCTCTTGTGTACTTATAGGTTGGATAACCGAACAGGTCTGGTCCACCTCCGCCCCTTTCGAGGTCATCAATCTGAACCATTACCACATCCTTCGATTTCGACAACCTATCATAGGTTTCATTAGTCATTGAAATATGATATTCGTCGTCTGTCTTCCATAATATACTTTTAGTATCTAACCCAAATTGATTCAATAGGCCACTTAAGTCTACATTAGGTTTTTTGGTGAGCTTATAAGAAAACTTAACTGATTCCGGCTCCTGCCTTGGTTTTCCGTTTATGTATAGGCTATTGTGTTCAATAAACAAAGTATCGCCAGGTAACCCAATACAGCGCTTGATCAAACGGTCTTGTTGCCTAATGTCATCAAAGACAACAATATCGTTTCTCTTGATCTTATCCAAACCAGGTATCCGATAATACTCCCATCTGGTATTTTGTGTCCAATTCCGAAAGCCAAACAGGTAGGAAAATACTTGCAGAAAAGGGACCTCTTTAGGGCCATTTGGTAACTTAGCGCCAAAAGCCACCTTATTAACAAGAATAAGATTGCCTGGAAAAAGTGTATTTTCCATACTGATGGAATCTACCTTGTAAAATTCAAGGCAGAAAACCCGAACGAATACCACAGAGAGGCAGATCATCAACAGATAAGCGGTTTTAATTATGATCTCTTTAATTCTTGCTCTATACATTTAACAATAAATTGGTCAGTTTGAGTATTCAAGTTTTCTATTTAAGTCCGACAAATAGTTTTGATGTTCACTCTTTTAATCTTGCATTTAGGATACTTAAGAAAAAACTATTAAAAACAACTTGTATCCCCAATAAAGAACTGGTCACAGCCGGAACGAGAATCTTGGCGATGTGATTTGTCGCTAGACTTTGATTAAATGGAATGCTGCTAAATCGAAGGGAATATACGGTGAGCAAGCAGTCCGGGATATAGAAACAGCCACTTTGGACTATGTACCAATAAAAAACACAAATGCCGCCAGCCATCCCTCCAGGTATTTAAATGCGGATCCCGTGATCTTCCATCACAATAAAGTTTTATCGGAACTTCAGAAACCTTCAGATTATTGATCGCTGATTTAACGATCATCTCTGAGGCGAATTCCATACCAGAAGTCGATAGCCCAAGTTCGATAATCGAACTCTTATTCATGCCTCTTAAACCACAATGAAAATCCTTTACGGGTGTTTTGAAGAACAGGCGCCCCAAAAATGACAGAACCGGATTTCCCAGATACCGATGCAGAAAAGGCATTGCATTTTTTTGGATTCCTCCCTTAAACCTGTTGCCAACAACCAGATCATCACCATTTCTCAGATTCGTAATAAAGGGCATCAAATCACTAAAATCGTAGCTATCATCTGAATCCCCCATAATAATGAACCTGCCTTTCGAATTGAATATCCCAGCCCTCAAGGTGTTCCCATAACCTTTTTCTTTTACATCAATAACTCTTGCACCTAGATTATTGGCTATCAGTCTTGACCGGTCGGTACTGCCATTATCTGCAATTAGTATCTCAGCATTGAGATTGTGTGCTTCAATTGAGCGCAATGCCTTAACGATGCATTTTGAGAGGGTTTCTTCCTCGTTTAAACAGGGCATTAAAATTGTAAGTTCCAAATCGTTGATTTAAGAGAGTTAATAGAGTTATATATAGTTGTTGTTAATTTTTATCTGACGGTTTCTTCCAATTTCCCATGACGTACAAAAATATTGGGAGAGGCATAAGCCAAACGACCCGGCTTTGATACCGGGGAAACACACCTGAAAAGGTTCCACAGATCCAAGCATTAACAAGTACGGCAGAAAGAATGTATACAGCTAGCAATTTATACCGTACTGCTATCTTATCAGAGCAAAATGTCACCAGATATAGAAAAAAACATGACGCAAATACCAGGTTTTGAAGGAAGTTGATAACCGTAAAATCCAGTTTCTGCTCGCTCTGTTTAGAATGCATAAAATTTTGGAAATCGCTGTAATGATAATCTCTAACAGCGCGATTTACACGTCTCCAGGGCTTTGCGGCTTCGCCGGTTTCAAATGTTGCAAGTTGCTTCAATGTTAGAACCAAAGAGCTAAATACAAATGTTTTCAGATATTTTGGAGTTGTCAAAATATCTTTTAAAATAGCGGTATACTCTTTTTCACTGCCCTTCCAGCCCCCCATCTTGCGCATCGGGCTTTTTGAATCCCACAGAAAATTATTCGGGATGGAGTCCTTGTACTTGCATAATTCATAACTTTTATTCCCACATTGCTCATTTAAATATTTATCGACAATTCCCATCTCAACAACATTTCCCATTAAAAATATTACTCCACCACGACTGGACTTAAATTCGCCCCCATGTAAATAATGGATCGTAGATAATGTGAGATTGCTTAATATTATCAAAAAGAAAGCTAGAATACTCCTTCGGAAAGTAAGCCCTGAAGTGTGATACAGCTTTCTAACCGGCTTAAATAATGCGAAGAATGCTAAGAGCAGCATTAAGCCGAGGCATATATAAAAATTGGAATTATGCATCGCAATACTGAAAATCATTAGGATAGAAATGAAGATCAGCCTCACCCTGCTTAATTTACCAACAAATAGAATAATGCCCAGAAGAAGAATAGCTACAGGTGTAAAGATATCGGCCATTAACCATCCCACTTGAAAAGAGGCCCCCATACATAATGAGATCAATGCGGTAAATACGATTAAGAAGATGTTACTATTCTTTTTAACAGCTCCGTTGAAGGTGTGCAAGTAAAAAGAACTAAAATAATTATACAGAACAAAGCTCACCAAAAGACTCTGGGAGATTATGACGAACCACAACGATGTTTTGAAACTAAAATATTTTATAAAAAGGCCGTACAGGACAGGCCGGTCCGGCTCTACTACTTTTCGGTATGCGGCCTCGATATACATTGCCGAATCTGCGTTAAAGATCAACGGAAACATATTGTAAGCTGCTATTGTTAGCAATATTGCGGCTGAAACAATGAACCCGAACTGTTCATGACCTATAATCCGTCTCAGCATTGTATCAAATCTTACTTTCATATAAACTTCAGGTCAGTTTTAGCAGAAAACATTAAGAACAGCGGAAGCGGCACAACCCACACAAAACTCCACAGGTTATTTTTTTGAGCGTCATTAAATAGTAGAACTGCTACTATATTCAGTAAAAAGGCAGTAAAGAAGTAAAAAATCAGACCTTTGTATTTAATTCTGGAAATCGATAATGCGTACAGGGAGATTACGATTGACAGTATAAGAAATATCCATTGGGAAATGCCGATCATGATGAACTTCTCCGAGCCCTCCCGCTGTTTCGAAAGGTAGCATTCCCTAATATCACCGCTGAACCACTCCTCGACCGCATTGAGTGCCCGGCCATTTACCTGAGGTCTTTCATACGCTTTAATTGTCATCACTTTAATAATCGAAAAAGATTCTGAAGTTCCGCTTTTCAGATATTCAGACTTTCTGTTGAGTATTTGATTACCTTGGATACCTGATTTATTTTTGAGATTCTTCGTATCAGCGGAAACACCGCCCCCGCTTTTATTAAATGGCTCAATGTGGTCAAATGCCCGAAGGAAACCCGGTAAATTATGTTTAGAGGCAGAATTTCCGGGACCGATTGGTAAAATAGAAAACAGAACAATACTCACAACATTTACGATACCGATATTTACAATCGTTATCGGGAAAGCTTTAATAGTATTTCGTCTATTGATTAAATTGATGACAAAGTACAGAAGGGGAATCATCACCGCAATAACAATTGATGAAAAGGCCATTGCAGTACTGAGAACTGCTATAATTGAAACAATTATACGATCTCTGAGAATCATTTTCCTGATCAGAACCAGCAGTCCAACGGCCAAAATTGATATACTTCCAAACAAAACCGGAGAAATTGTAGACGCGGCAATCGAGGCAGACATCAAAAAAGAAATTAGGAAAAGATAACCGAAATAAAAGAAGGAACGGTTCTTTTTATAAGGAACAAAATACCGGAAGTAATAATTTATAACAGTAGCCAGTATTAAAGATTGGAAGTAGATCACTAACCAGAGGGATTTGCCCCAGCTCGTGTGTGCAACAAAAAGCGAATATAAAAGCTTGCTATTAACAACATGCGGCAGTGAAAAACCATCCTTAATGTAGATTCCCGACTCCTCAAATAAAAGCGGAAACTTATTGTTGAAGGCCGCAAAACAAAGTATTAAGGCGCCAACAAGTACATTCGATAAAAAACTGCTGTTTTTATTCTCTAAAATCCTATCCATAAACCTATTATTATCATTGAATAAAACCTTCTATTTTAATCCCCCCTCAAAATCGGAATATCCGAAAAGGCGGGTACCAGTCAACACCTTCTGTGCGTCGATTAAAGAAGTTTCTATTTTGACTTCGCCCTCATGATTTTTAGAGGGAGCAAGTCTGGAAATAATAGACAGAAACGATAAAATTAATGTTATTTTGAGAGCGATCATGTTGTAGATTTAGATTACTGGGAGTGTTGTTATTTTAGGCAGCTCTTGGCAAATTGGTGGTGTAGAAAGTAGTTAGATTCTCTAGTCTCTTTCCATGTAGTTGGTAAAAGGAGCATATTTTTGAGCCAGATCTAAAATGGTTTCCATTATAGTGAATAATGGAAATACGCTGTATGAACGCTTGCTTAAATTCCTCATAAGGTTATGTATTTTTCAAATTACCTGGTTTTGCCATCAGCAAGACAAAATGATTAATAGCGTACACCGCGCTAGAAATCTTATGAACTTATATAAAATCTTTGAATCAAACAAAGAATCACATAAACTTAACACGCTTAGAAATCGAACAGAAATTCACTTCTTTTAACATAGACAACCTCCCGGGTATCAATTTTGATATTATTCATCACAATCTAACTTATCGGAAAATCAGTCAAGTTGAGGAAAGTGACTAGGCATTCTTGAGCAATTCGGATGRCTGCTRCACCCAATGGATAAGTRAAATCWAARKGAATAGGATCAGMAAGATAAAAGCCTTGAGGTTTTTTATCGCTGCCTACTCATATTTAATAAATGTTATCACTTAGCGGATTGATCAAASCCRTCGCTAAAGAACTCAGCAAGGGTAATATCCAATGCTGAAAGCACTTTCARCAAAGATGAGAAATACAGATCTTCACCATTTTCATAGCGCCAGAGCTGCGTACGGTTAAGGTCATGTTTAAAGGCAAATTTTTCATAGTTCCGTTCCCCTTTCGCTTCTCTAAGGGAACGAATCCGTGCTCCGACCAATTTCAAAACTTCCTTTATGTGCTCGCTCTCCTCTTCGTTTTTGGCTCTACTCATAACGTAAAGTAAACCAAAATGATGCGAGAGAGGTACTTCTAAAAAGRAACATCACAATAGATACATCTTATTAGAAACAAATTTATTATCTTTATAAAGCTGCAGATATTAAAAAATATATGGAAAAGGAGGAATTATTACAGACCCCTATTGACAGGCTTGGTTTTAGTGCTGAATTCTGTAAAGCTTGTCGTTCAATGCATTTCAGCACATTGAACGACATCACATCTCTTTTGCCTGAACGACTGATAAATAAAGAAGGGTTTAGCTATAACTGGCTGGGTGAACTCAGCAC
>NZ_JBFTRT010000176.1:0-8798 GCF_056399685.1 Pedobacter sp. 01N416 | reverse complement strand
ACCTATAAGCGTGACGAGGTAGATATCAGCGATATCGAAAACATTATAGGCAAATTTGAACGGGCCTTTAAAAGGGCCAAAGAAAGTATCGAATCGGCCACAGACAAAAGCATGTTCGAAGACTGGAAAATGACCGCTGGAGGTAAAACGGTTCTCCAGCCCATGCCAAGGATCCAGGTAATACGGGGCTTTTTAATGAACCATATTTATCACCACCGTGGCGAAATGATTGTATACCTGCGTTCAACAGGGAATAAGGTACCAAGTATGTATGGGCCCATTTACGAAGACAGTCTTAGATAAGGTTCACAAATTATTATCTTAATTTTGAACAAAAGATTATAAATGAAGATTTTTGCCGAAACCGAACGTTTAATTTTGCGTGAATTGCTACCTACAGATGCTGAGGGCATGTTTGAAATGGATGGTGATCCTGAAGTGCACCTTTACCTGGGCAATAATCCTGTAAAATCAATCGAACAAAGTATCGCAGAAATAGAATTTATCAGAAAACAATATATCGAAAACGGTATTGGCAGATGGGCTGTTATCGAAAAAGCAACAGGCAATTTTGTAGGTTGGTCGGGCTTAAAACTAATTAAAGAATCTACCAATAACCATATTAATTATTATGATCTGGGGTATCGGTTCAGTAAACGGTTTTGGGGCAAGGGCTATGCTACAGAAGCTGCAGTGGCGACACGAGACTATGGTTTTAATGAACTAAATCTGCATGAAATTATTGGCATAGCAGATATCGATAACCTGGGATCTATCCATGTTCTGGAAAAAGCGGGTTTAAAACGGATCTCTATTTTCGATTACCATGACATAAAACATCACTGGATGAAGATTGAAAAACCAATTTAGCGCTTTCAAAAAGCAATTTTGTCTTTTTATGGTTTAGTTTTTGATGTTAAAAAGGAAAATCATTTAAACCTTACATTATGAAACACCTAATCTTCTGTGGAATGCTGCTCTTATTATTGAGTTCTTGTAAAGAAAAATTAGATCCAGCGAGCTTTAACAATACCAAGTGGGAGTTAACAGCGCTGCCAGGTTTAACTTTACCTACAACAGCAAAAGCAACGCTAAACTTTGCCGACAGCCTTAAAATCAGTGGAAAATCATTTTGTAACAATTACGGTGGCCAGGGAGAAATTGCAGATAATAAAATAACCGTTAAAAATGTTTTTGGCACAAAAATGTTCTGTCAGGAAACTGATGCAGCCGAACGTGCTTACTTACATGCCCTTAATCAGGTTAATGGTGCTAAAATAACTGATAATAAGTTACATTTGCTGGATGGCGATAAAACCTTGCTGGTTTTCACCAAAACAAACTAGAATCTTTACATGCATAAAAAAGGCTGAATAAAGTATTTTTACTATTTTCGGCCTTTTGAGTTTAACGCAGGAGTGATGCCATCGATAACAGAAGATCTGAAGTTTTTTTTCTCAACCATAAGAAAAGCATTTAATTTATTTCAACAGAATGATCCCTTACGCCTGGCCGGTGCTACTGCTTTTTTCACCAATTTCGCCTTACCCCCGATATTAATTATCCTCATCAGGCTGTTTGGTATGTTTACCGATAGGCGCTTATTGGCTACACATCTTTTCGAACGGCTGGCCAGTATTCTCGACAATGAGAGTATTTTACAGATCAGAACAACCCTAAGAAATATCCGTGGTATCGATCAGGCCTGGTATGTTACTTTGGTCAGTTTTATATTTTTCCTTTTTGTAGCTACCACCCTATTCAATGTGATTAAAAACTCTTTAGAGCAGATTTGGAATATAGGCCAAAAAGATAAAAAAGGGATTGTTAATACCCTTAAATCGAGGGCTATATCCGTTACGATTATCTTATTTGCCGGCATATTATTTTTTATAGGCTTGCTGGCCGATAGTGTGCAGGCTTATATTGGCGCCTATCTAAAAAACGGTTCTCCTTCTTTCGGATTGGTCTTAACTTCGATCATCAACCAATTGGTTTTTGTAATCATCGTAACCACCTGGTTTACCATACTTTTCAGGTATTTAACCAATGGTCGTCCTACATGGCGGGCAGCAATTTCTGGAGGTCTGTTAACCGGATGCCTTTTTACAGCAGGAAAGTATATTTTAAGGATTTTATTGCCATTGAGTAACATCAGCAACATTTATGGATCAGCAGGTTCGATTATTGTAATTATGCTTTTCGTATTCTACTCTTCGTTGATATTTTATTTTGGCGCATCTTTTATTAAAGCGTTAAGTGTCGGTCGGGCTACTCCGATTGTACCAAAAAACGGATCGTTTGCTTATGAGTTAACAGAAATTGAACCAGAAAAAGAGGATTAATAAGAAAGGGAGATAAAATTAATTTTATCTCCCTTTCTTATATTAGCTAGGTTCACTTAACTAGTATCGTCATGCTGAACTTGTTTCAGCCATCTATCACACTAAAAAAGACCCTGAAATAAATTCATGGTGACGATTCGCAAGGAGCTGTTACAAAATCCTATAACCTAAGCCAACTGTAAATAAGTTTAACTTAGTACCAGGATAACCTGCTTTATTGATTTTTGATAAGCCAAGTTCGTAACGTGCATCGAAGCTTAATTTTTTAAGGTCTAAGCCCGCTCCAAACTGCCATGCCAAGGCCTGATTTTTAAAGTCGGCTCTGAAAACGCTTCCTGCAGCCTGACCAAAACTCTGATTTTCATCTAATATTAACGAAAACATCGGTCCGGTGTTTAAACGGAGGCCAATACCAGCAGCACCAAACTTAGTACCTACCAATAATGGCACATCTAAACTTGTAAAACGCACTTTATTTACTTCTCCCGTTGACTCACTTACTAAATCTGCTTTTTTGCCCGACACATAAAGCTCTGGCTGGAAGTAAACGCCTGCAGCACCTACCCTGGCCCAAAGGCCACCATAAAAACCTGCGCGGTTGTTACTGTTAAAAGTGTTTTCACTATCAAATTTCGAAAAATTTGCACCAGCTTTAATGCCCAGCTGGAAAGATGGCAATACCTGTGCGCTGGCAAATAAGCCAACAAGCAAAAAGGCAACGGTTAAAGATAAAAATTTCATATGCGATTAATTTTAGCTGGTGGCGTTGTTAATGGCTTCCTGTTCTTTTAAAGCATCAACATTGTTTTTATCACCAAAGTTTTGTGTTTTACCTGCAAAGTAATCTAAAATTCCTGAGATAGTATCTAAGTTATCAGCTAAATTTTGATGAATATCCGGTAAATCTTTTTCCAGGCGATTATCGCCCAATTCGATATTATCTACTTCAATTTTACCAATTTTCTGAATAAGTGCCTGCTGAGAGTTTTGTAAGTCTTCTAATTCACGCACAATCTTTTCCATTAATTCAAACTTCTTTAAAGTGTTCATAGGTTCTTATTTTTAGTTAACTATTCCTTATAAACCCCTTAGCGCTGGTTTTGTTTTATTTCGCCAATCTTTTAACAAAACAGATTTGGAAATATCGAAAACAACTAATAAATTAGTTTAAAATTATCTGTCATGAAACCATCATGATTTTTCAAATTGTTAAAATGTAGCAGATAAATCATGATAGCTTCATTGCCACTAAAAAAACAATTTTATACAAATGAAAAAGCTCCTTACATTATTGGCCTTAGTTGGTTTAAGTTTAGCTGGTTATGCGCAAAATACAAGCGCTGTCGATAAGGAGAAACTTTTCGATTTCTATCAGACCCAGCGTTATGCCGATGCTGCTCAATACCTCAAAGGCATTTATGGAGAAGAAGTAAACGATTTTAAAACCCTCAGCCAGATCGGCTATTGCTTCTTAATGGCAGGCAACAATGTTGAAGCAGAAAAATTTTATAGCAAAGCTTATACGCTGCAGCCACAAAACCTGCCTATTCTTTTCAGTCTTGGCAGTATCAATAACAAAAGGGGAAATACTGAAAAAGCCAAGCTGTACTATGGCGAAATTGTAAAAATAGATAGCAATAATTTTAATGTGCACAAACTGCTGGCTAATTTGTATAGTTCTCCAAAGGACGATTCACTTAAACTCATCTACCTCTTGAAGGCTAATCTGATCAATCCGTTAGAGGGTGATGTTGCTACCGATCTGGCTGAGGTGCATGCTGCTTATCAGCAATATGAAAAAGCTTATGATGTACTTAATATTGCCATTAAGGGCGATAGTGATAACCTGGTGCTGCAAAGGGCTAAACTTCCTATTGCCAACCAGCTTAAAAAGTACAGCGAAGTAATTGCATCGGGAGAGAAACTGTTGAAAGATGGTGCTGATGCGGGGGTGATAAAAGATGTTGCAAAAGCTTATTACTATACAAAGAAGTACCAAAAGGCAATTGATCTTTTTAAACAATTGGAGGTGGCAGCGATGGAAAATGAAGCTACCTTGTATTATACTTCACTCAGTTACCGCGCTTTAAAAAATTATTCGCAGGCGGCTATATATACCAGAAAAACCATCGATGAGGCCATTTCGCCCAATACTTCCAGTTATTATTCTTTATTGGGACTGGTTTATGAAGAAAGTAATCAACTGGCTTTGGCAAGCGCAGCCTATAAAAAAGGTTTGCAATTTAAAGCAACAGCAACTTTATATTATCGTTTGGCGGTATTTTACGATACCCGTTTAAAGCAGGAAAAAAATGCGCTTAAATATTATAACCTCTATTTAAAAAGCAAGCCCAGCTTAACCGATGACAAAGAAGAAATTAAATTTTCAAAGGATAGAATTGCGCAGCTAAACCTTACTGATTAAACCAGATCCTCGAAAACAGGTTTTACATTGTCCCAAAATTCATCTAAGGCAATTATTCTGGGTTTAAAAAAGGAGATTAACGTAGGCCAGTGCTGTTGATTAAAAATGCTCACTCCGGTAATGCTTATCGAAATCTGTGATACCGTTTTACCGAAATCATCGGTTGCATCTTTAATCCAGTCCCATTCTTCATTTACGGTATTAGCAAACATGAGCTTAAACTCTTCAAATTGTTCAAAAATGAGATGCCTGATATCGGTATCGGGATGCGACAGCTGAATGCTGATAAAGGCTTTTTTACCATCAACATCCATTTTAAAGAAGATATTCTTCACACCCGTTTTGTAATTTGTCCAGTTTACGGTAGAACCGCTTGCTGAAGGGACGGGTTTCATATATTGCCCGAAACTGATCCAAAACTGTTGGCGCAGGCGAGCTGCTTCTTCTTTACTGTACATTTATTTTTTACTGCATCTGATAGAGACTTTATCATATTTCGACTAAACCGTCATTCCCGCGYAGGCGGGAATCTTAAAGCTAATTGCATTAAGATTCCCAATCAAGTTGGGAATGACGACCCGTTGAAAATTTATAATAGTGATATAATCTCTTTTAACGAAGCTGCAATTATAAGCGATTAATATTTATATTCAAAATGGTAGCTACCTGAGCCTATTTCTTCTTTTTTATCGGTTTTCGGCAATACTACCGTTGCGGTTGCATTGGCAGGAACAGTTACATCGAGCTTAAAAACACCATCTGCAATCGTCCACGATGATTTAACAGTGCCGTACACCGTCTCCAGCTCTGCCGACGCGCTGGTTAATTTCCCTCCTGGTCTTGGTGCAATTAAAATGGTTTTGTAACCTGGTTGTGCTGATACCGGATTAATGCCAGCGATATTTTTATACATCCAATCGCCAATGGCTCCATAAGCATAATGATTAAAAGAATTCATATCTGCCGTTTGGAAAGATCCATCCTGTTTAATACCGTCCCAACGCTCCCAAATGGTGGTTGCCCCCATTTTAACCGGATATAACCACGAAGGGTAACTCTCCTGTAGCAACAGGTCGTAAGCTACATCCTCGTGCCCAAAGCGGCTCAATACATGACAAAGGTAAGGAGTGCCCAAAAAACCTGTAGTCAGGTGGTTTCCGTAATCTTTTACATTGTCTACCAATCTTTGTGCAGCCTGTGCACGTAAGTTTTCAGGCAACATATCAAACTGTAAGGCCAATACATACGCAGTTTGGGTGTTAGAGATCAGCTTTCCATTCGGCGTCATATTTTCTTTGATATAAGCCGCTTTAATCTGCTCCAATAGTGCAGTATATTTGGTTACATCATCTGTTTTGCCCAATACCTTTGCTGCATTTATAAGCAACTGTGTAGAATGCGCATAAAATGTTTGGGCAATCATGTACTTGTCCGTCACCGCTGCGCGGCCATCATTATCATCATTAGGACGATAAAACAACCAATCGCCAAAGTGAAAACCGGTGTTCCAAAGGTTATTTTTAGCCACTGAAGAAATATAATCAACCCACTTTTTCATACTTCCATACTGCGCTTCCAGTATGCCTTTATCTCCATACGAAACATACATATCCCAAGGGATAATAGTGGCAACATCGGCCCAACCTGCAGAACCTGCGTCATTTTGGTTCAGCACATTTGGCACTACAAAAGGAACACTGCCATTAGGAAGCTGATCTGCAGAAACATCTTTTAGCCATTTGGTAAAAAAGCCCGATATATCCATGTTATATGCAGCCGTTGTGGCAAATGCCTGTGCATCGCCTGTCCAGCCCAAACGTTCATCTCTTTGCGGACAATCTGTCGGCACATCAACAAAATTTCCTTTCTGTCCCCATGAAATGTTATGTTGCAATTGGTTTAGCAAAGGATTTGAAGTCGTGAATTTTCCGCTGGTTTTCATATCCGAATAAACAGCTACAGCGGTAAGGTTTTCCAGTTTCAGTTCGCCGGGGTATCCATCTATTTTGACGTACCTAAACCCCTGAAAAGAAAAATGAGGTTCAAATACCTGTTCGGTTCCGCCTTTTAAAATATAATTGTTCTGTTGCTTTGCCGACCGGAGATTAGTGGTATAAAAATTTCCTTCTTTGGTTAATACCTCAGCATGGCTAATGGTAATTTTGGTACCTGCCGCACCTTTGGCTTTTAACATTACCCAGCCCACTAAGTTCTGTCCAAAATCAACCACGGTTTCACCTTTTGGGGTTTTAAATATTTTTAAGGCTTTAAACGTTTCATGTTTGGTCACCTGCGGTCCGCTCATCCCAACCAGCTTTTCCGGGCCCTTGGCGAGTTCCTGCACAGGTTTCCAGTAAGTGTTTTCTTTAAAACCAATATTATTCCAGCCTTGGAGCTCTAAACGGGCATCGTAGGTTTCTCCGTCATAAATATTGGAAGCAAGTATTGGCCCATAACCTGTTCTCCAACTGTTATCGCTTATAATGGTTTCTGTGGTTCCATCAGCATATTCCAATTCCAGTTGCAGCAATAAAGCCCTGGTATCGCCATAAAATTGTTTTTGATTATTAAACCCGATACGTCCCTTGTACCAGCCATCGCCTAGTGAAACGCCAATTACATTGGCCCCTTTCTTTAGCGATTGCTTAACATCGTAAACCTGGTATTGAATATGATCTTTATAACTTGTCCACCCTGGTGCAAAATAAGTATCGCTAACCCGCCCGCCGTTAATATTGGCCTCATACAAACCCTTGGCAGTAATGTAAGCCATTGCAGATTTTACCTCTTTTTTCAGGTTAAATTCTTTTCTGAATAGTGGACTGGCCAGAGAAGTATCTTCTCCTGCTACTGCGATCCACTTTGCGCTCCAGTCTTCAGGTTTTAAACCTGTTTGAAAGAACTGAACCGGCGACCATGYAGATGTATTTCCGTGGTTATCTTTTACCCTAACCTGCCAGTAATATTTGGTTTTTGACGATAACCCAGGGCCATCATAGGCAATCAATACCGATTGATCATCTTTTACCGCAGCTTTCCACAAAACTTTATCAATATTTGCTGTTGTACCCAGTCTGATTTCGTAATTGCGCTGTTTGGTATTTTTTAAATCCGAAATGATTTTCCAGCTAAATCTGGGTTTTGGATTATCAATACTAAAAGGATTTACTAAATGCTCAACGGTGAAATCTTTTACCGAGATTTTCTGTGCTAAAACATTCGTTGTAAATAAAAGCAATAAGGCAAGGGCAGTTATTGTGCCTGAGGTACGGGAATTCCTGTTCATATTGGTTAGCGTTAATTTTTTAATCTTAACTGTACGATAATCAGAAATATTATTTAACCAACCATCCTGTACTGTTATGAAAAATTAAGCGTTAGCACAACGACAATAATTTAATAAAGCACCACTTATCAACACTAAAAACAACAAGCGAGCAGCAAAAATACGGATTATCGATTCATTAACCGGGCAACGTATTTGCCAATAATATCGAATTCTAAATTTACGGTATCGCCAACTTGAACTTCCTGTAAATTGGTATGTTCGAAGGTATAGGGGATGATAAATACCGAAAACTCGTCTGGCTCAGAATTTACAACAGTTAAGCTGATACCGTTTACACAGGCAGAACCTTTTTCTACGGTTACATTTCCGGCCGAAGCATCATATTTAAAGCGGTACTCCCAGCTACCGTCCAGTGCTTCACGTTTCACGCAAACAGCAGTCTGGTCTACATGGCCCTGCACAATATGACCATCTAAACGGGCATTCATCTGCATGCAGCGCTCAAGGTTAACTTTACTGCCTACTTTTAAACCATCGAGATTGGTTTTGTTTAGCGTTTCATCTATAGCGGTAACGGTATGTGTCCCATCATTTAAGGCTACCACTGTCAGGCACACCCCATTATGGGCTACACTTTGATCGATTTTCAGCTCATGGCTAATTGCAGAAGCTATGGTAAAGTGAATATTGGTATGGTCGTTTTTAATGGCAGTAACTTCGCCGAGTGTTTCTATAATTC
>NZ_JBFTRT010000175.1:0-8832 GCF_056399685.1 Pedobacter sp. 01N416 | reverse complement strand
CTAAAGTGCTCGTTGATGAATAGTCTATAAAAGCTTCTTTATCTCCATTTTTGGCAATCGACTTAGCAAAATCCTTCTCAGCATTTACTAGAGATTTGGTTGTTCCGTCGCTTTTTTGGGCAAAAGCACCTAGGGCTAAAAGCGAAGCTATTGCAGTTGAAAATAATTGTTTCATTATTAATTAAGATAATATTGTTTGGCGAATATAAAATTTTCTTTAATGTATGGCCTTAAAAGTAATTAACAATTACACATTAAGGCTACTTATTTTTCTCTATAAATGGTTTCTAAAACAGTTTGCCCGGCGGCCTTCAATGTATTTTTATCAATATTAGCCAAGTTATCCAATTGCGTGTGCCAATTGATATAAAAACCACTATTATCGTTGTAATGGATAATATCGATAGAAGGAACACCTGCTTTGTTCATCCAAAAATGATCATCAACCAATTTTCCGCTCGGAATTTTCGTAAAGTAAGAAGCATTACCAATTTCCCAAACCTTGTTTACTACGTTTGGAGCAGCCTGACGGGAGATTTCATCCTGCGTAAACTGCGCGCTACCGCCGCCAACCATATCAAGATTAATGCCGTACAAAGCTTTATATCCTGCCGCGATTGCTTTTTTAGCCCAGTATTGAGAGCCTAAACACCATGTAGTTTCATCGGGTGTTTCATCATTGGCCTTGCCATAATCTTCTAAATCCCACAATACAAAATCGACTCCAACATCTGGCTGTTTCTTCTGAATCTGACGTGCCATTTCCAAAATCACCGCCACCCCACTCGCACCATCATTTGCCGCATCGAAAGGTTTCGCATGATTTGCAGGGTCGGTATCCTGATCAGAAAACGGCCGGGCATCCCAGTGTGCCGTAATTAAAACCCTCTTTTTTTGATCTGGATTAAACGCGGCAACAATATTTTTCAACTGAAAGTTTTTGCCATCATAAGTTTGTGTTTTCTCCCCCTGAACAGTTACATCGGCGCCGAACGATTTGAGTTTAGCCACTAAATAATCGGCGCATTTTTGGTGCGCTGCTGTTCCAGGAATCCGTGGCCCAAAATCTACCTGAGCCTTGGTATAGGCATAAGCACTATCGGCATTAAAATCTGGAGAAACTAAAGGCAGTGCCTTTTCTCCATTTTCATCAGCATTTTGGTTTGTTTTATTCCTACAAGCCTGAAATGCAATTAAAGCGAATAAAGGCAGTAATAAAAGTTTTTTATTCATTGTTTAATGTAACGGAAAATTGTTTGAAGTAGTGTAATTATCTCTCATCCCCCCTTCAAAGGGGGACGAATTAAATGCTAGAGAATAGTCCATTCCCCCTTTGAAGGGGGCGGGGGGATGATCTTGCAAAAATCTTTCATTTCAAAGGATCCGGGGATGATCTTGCTCCCATTCTACAATATATTGCTGAATTGTCCTATCTACATTCTCGATATCGTTCATTACCTCATCATCGCTAAACCTCAGAACATGAAAACCCAATACTTTTAAAATATCTTCGCGTGCTTTGTCTTTTTCAAATTGTCCCTCCCACTCATGACTAAGGCCATCAACCTCGATAACCAACTTTAAATCCTTTGAGAAAAAATCCGCAATATAATTCGCGATCGGTCGCTGTCTTAAGAAAGAATATCCCAGCATTTTTTTATTCCTCAACAATTCACACCACATTCTTATCTCTGCTTTGGTACTATCATTTCGATGTCCTCTCGCAAAAGTTTTTAATTTAGAATTATAGTGATTGTTATCCATGATATCTTAAACCTTTTCTTAGCAGTAAAAAGTCGAAAAATGAATATAGCAAACAATTTGCTGTTTTATTCATCTTTAAAATTAAATGTGATCTTCCTCATCCCCCTGCCCCCTTCAAAGGGGGACGGATTTCTTGATGAGCCTAAAAACCTATGAGGTTTGTTTTCCTGCCCTTAACTCATCGCCCTTTGAACGCGCAATAAATGAATGAATAGTTACGAAAGCATATAATCCACAATGGCCTCGCAATGGATTTTAGTAGTATCAAAAACGGGAATATCAAAATCATCCTGACTAATCAACATTGGAATTTCGGTACATCCCAGAATTACCCCCTCAGCTCCTTCCTTGATCAGATCATTAATTATCTGGATATACTGTGCCCTGGTTTCTTCCAATATCACACCTCTACCTAATTCTTCTTTAAGGGTAAACTGTATATAATCGCGGGTTTCTTTCTTTGAAGGCATTAAAACACGTAATCCATGGTCTTCGAACTTTTTTACATAAAAGTCCTTTTCCATGGTAAATACGGTCCCCAGGAGTCCTATATTTTTAATTCCAGTAACATTTATGGCTTTAGCAGTTTCGGTACCGATATGGATAATTGGCAAAGCTATTTTTTCTTGTAGCTGATCGGCAAAAAGATGTGCAGTATTGGCGCAGAGTACAATTGCTTCTGCCCCACTTCGTTTTAAGCTTTCGCAAGCATTGAGCAAAAGATCAAACGATCCTTCCCAGGTTTTATCCTGAACATCGCCAAAATTAAGGGAATAAATTAAACATTCAGCGAAATTTAACCCACCCAAACGCTCATTTACACCCTCATTTATAAAACGGTAGTAATCTATAGTAGATACCCAGCTAATGCCGCCTACTAAACCAATTTTTCTCATTGTTAAAATCGACTTGTGACTTTGGAATGTAGACTCAGGACTAACTACGCTTTACTCCAAGTCGTTCCCTCTTTGCCGTCTTTAAGCTGGATTCCCAGCTCTTGCAAGCCAATACGGATACGATCGGAAGTGGCGTAATCTTTATTCGCTTTTGCTTCAGTCCTTAAGTTAATCACCATATCCAGAACGCCATTTAAGTCGTTACCTCCGGCATCTTCATCTTTCAGTCCTAATATATCGAATACGAAATCGTTAACCAATTGCTTCAACTTTTCTAATGCTTCTGCAGAGATTTTGCCCTTACCATCGTAAACGGTATTGATAATCCTTACCGCTTCAAACAGTTCGGCAATTAAAATCGGGCTGTTAAAATCGTCATTCATCGCATGGATGCATTTCTCTTTCAATGCATCGATATCGAAATCGTTCTGTTCAGAAACCGTTAACTTATCTAACAAACCAATAGCAGCCATTAAGCGGCGGAATCCTTTTTCCGAAGCATCTAAAGCTTCATTCGAGAAATCCAATGTACTGCGGTAGTGTGCCTGCAACATGAAAAACTTAACCGTCATCGGGCTAAAGCCTTTTTTCAATAAAGCGTGATCACCCGTAAATAACTCTAAAGGAAGAAAACCATTGCCGGCCGATTTAGACATCCGCGTACCGTTTACGGTAAGCATATTGGTATGCATCCAATAGCGGGCAGGCTGTTTATGGCTGCAAGCCTCAGATTGTGCAATTTCGTTGGTATGGTGTGTTGCCGCCAAATCCATTCCACCACCATGAATATCAAATTCGGCGCCCAAATATTTAGCACTCATGGCCGAACATTCGATATGCCAGCCCGGAAAACCCATGCCCCATGGCGATTGCCATTGCATCAGGGTTTCTGGTTTCGCTTTTATCCAAAGCGCAAAGTCTAACCTTCCACGTTTCTCATCCTGTCCACCCAGTTCGCGGGTATTGTTCAGCATGTCTTCAAGATTGCGGTTGGTTAAAAWGGTATAATTATATTCCTTGCTATATTTTTCTACATCAAAGTACACATTGCCATCAATCTCATAACCGTAACCGTTAGCTATAATTACTTTAATCATTTCGATCTGCTCAATAATGTGCCCTGTAGCGGTAGGTTCGATACTTGGCGGCAACGTGTTGAACATGCGCATTACATCATGGAAACCTAAAGTGTACTTCTGTACAATTTCCATTGGCTCAAGCTGCTCTAATTTTGCACGTTTTGCAAACTTATCGTCGCCCTCATCCCTATCGCCCTCTAAGTGACCTGCGTCTGTAATATTACGCACATAACGCACCTTATAACCAGCATATTTAAGGTACCTGAAAATTAAATCGAAAGATATAAACGTGCGGCAATTGCCCAAGTGCACATCACTATAAACAGTAGGACCGCAAACATACATTCCAACATTGGGTGCATTTAAGGGTAGAAAAAGTTCTTTTTTGCGCGAAAGCGTATTATAAAGCTGTAAGCCAGTATTCATATTGCAAATGTAATATTAAGTTAGAAAGTTAAAACGTTAAAAGTTGCAATGTTTCGCTTATGATTTTTAACTAACATTTATAAACAGGTTCCGTGCAGTATCCGCGCTGTCAGATGTTACCATCTGACAGTAAAAAAAATTATTTATAGTGTTTATTTTTCTCAAACACTAGAAAAGGTGCATTACTGCTCATCGGGTACAGCAGTCCCTCTTTCCGCTGTAGCTTCGCCGAAGGGGCTCAGGCTGCCGCTTCAATAGGGTTTAGCTTGGCTATTTCTGTGCTTTTGGCTTGAAAAACCGTCGCTAACTTGCGAAGTCCGTCAGCGTCTGCCCTTGTGAGACTTCGCAAGTTGGCCTGGCATGTGGTGTGCTGTCAGATGTTATCATCTGACGGTAAAAACAAAATTTAATCTTTAATTTTAGCTTCATCTATCAAAACATCAGTAAAAAATGGTTCAGATCAGAGAAATTTCGGAAAAAGATGCCGAAAGCGTAGCCACACTTTCTACACAACTGGGTTACGAAAGTGACATCAAGCAAACATCAGCCAGAATTAAACGCATAAATAACAGTAACGAAAACTGCGCATTTGTTGCTTTAGTTGATGGCGAAGTAGTAGGCTGGATTCACGGTTTTTATACCTTAAGGATAGAATCTGAACCATTTATCGAAATTGGAGGCTTAATTGTCGATGAAAATTACCGAAACCTAAAAATCGGGAAGCAGTTGATCGAAAATGTAAACATTTGGGCGAAAAAGCATCAAGTAAAAAAACTAAAAGTAAGGTGTAACATCAAACGCACCGAAAGCCACAAATTTTACGAGCGGCTTGGCTTTAAGGAAAATAAACAACAGATCACGTTCGAAATGAATGTGATTTAATTACTTCTGTGGTGTCAGATAGAAATATCTGACACCACAAGCAGGTCCTTGCTAAACTTGCGAAGTCTAGCTCCGCCCCTGCCCGGCCAGACTTCGCAAGTTAGCCAACCCGCAATTAACAATCACCCCAATTATTACAACCTTCAAACATTTCTGCATTGTAACATTTCAATCCTATTCATTAACTTTGTACCATGATTGATTTACCGGTAGTACCTGCTGTAACTGAAGTAAAACGTAAACCAGATTGGTTACGTGTAAAATTACCCGTTGGTAAAGAATATGCACAAGTTCGCAGTTTAGTAGATACGCACAAGCTCCATACCATCTGCGAAAGCGGAAATTGTCCTAATATGGGCGAATGTTGGGGTGCAGGCACGGCAACATTCATGATTTTGGGTAACATCTGTACCCGTAGCTGTTCTTTCTGTGCTGTAGCCACGGGCCGCCCTTTAGCAGTTGATGTTGACGAGCCTAACCGCATTGCCGATTCGGTAAGATTAATGGGCGTTAAACATTGTGTAATTACTTCGGTAGATCGCGATGATTTAAAAGATGGCGGCTCAATCATCTGGGCAGAAACCTTACAGGCTATCCGCAGAGAAAGTCCAATTACTACTTTAGAAACCTTAATCCCCGATTTTAAAGGCCAGTGGGATAATTTATACCGCGTATTGGAAGAAAGACCAGAAGTAGTTTCGCACAATATGGAAACGGTTAAGCGTTTAACCAAACAAGTGCGGATCCAGGCTAAATACGACAGAAGTTTAGAGGCTTTAAAAAGAATTTCTGAATTTGGTTTAAGAACAAAAACAGGTATTATGCTCGGTTTAGGCGAAACCGAAGAAGATATTTTCGAAGCCATGGACGATTTAGTTGCAAATGGTGTGCATATCTTAACCTTAGGGCAATACTTACAACCTACACGTAATCACCACCCTGTTGTAGACTGGATCCATCCGGATACTTTCGCGATGTATAAAGAAGCTGGTTTAGCAAAAGGTTTAAAGTATGTAGAAAGCGGCCCGCTGGTACGTTCATCTTATCATGCAGAAAAACACCTTTTTCCAATTGAGGGGATTGCTTAATTTACTGGCAACGCAGGGTTAACAACGCTTTAAAAGTTGCACTCCTTCCTGGAGTGCCTTTCTAAAACATTTTTTTGCTTTTACTGTTCTGTATTGTATCTTAGTAACCAATAGTGACTGCATTAAAAAAATTAACCCTAACTGAGCCTGAACTTGTTCAAGCACTGCAATCGAAAGATCCCGCGGTTCTGAAAACACTGTACAGCATGTATTCGTCAGCGCTTTATGGCGTTATTTCGCGCATTATCACCCATACAGAGCTTGCTGAAGATGTACTACAAGAAACTTTTGTAAAAATCTGGCAGTCTGCTGCACACTATGACAATACCAAAGGACGTTTGTTTACGTGGATGATGAACATTGCCCGCAATTTATCGATTGACAAACTACGTTCTAAAGACTTTAAGAATTCACTCAAAAACCAAGATATAGAAAATAACGTAAGTTTCGTTGATGAACAAAACAAGGTAACGTTTAATCCTGATATTCTTGGAGTTAAACAACTTGTAGAGAACCTTAAACCGGATTTACAAGCAGTTCTTGATTTAGTTTATTACAAGGGTTTCACCCATGTGGAAGCCGCAGAAAAGTTAGATTTGCCATTAGGTACGGTGAAAACCCGGATCCGGTTGGCTATTATTGAATTGAGAAGGAATTTTAATTGAGCGTGGAAAATTTAAAAGCATATATCGAATCTGGAGTACTTGAGCTGTACGTTTTAGGTGATTTATCACCCGAAGAAGCGTTGCAGGTTGAGGAAATGGCATCTCAACACCCTGAGGTAAGAGATGAAATAGCTGCTATTGAGCAAGCTATGGAGCAATATGCTATGCAAAATGCTGTAGAACCATCTGCAGATGTAGAAACAAGATTATTCGAAAAGTTGGGGTTAAGTGAAGCTGAAGAGCATGTGAATATTCAACCCGAACCAATTTATACTGAAGAACCAAGAATTATACGTTTAGATGGAAGTGATGCCAAAGTAAGAACTTTACGTTACGCCTTAGTTGCTTGTATAGCTTTATTGGTAGTAAGTACCGCGGCATTGTTTATTACCTATAACAAGCTAAATGCCGCACACGACCAAATTGCGAGTTTGAACCTGGATAAACAAAAATTTGCTGGCGTAGTAAGCAAGTTAGAATTTGAAAACCAGGGTTTAGATAATATGGCTGCAATGGCCGACAGCAAAGAATGGGCAACCATCAGAATGGCTGGTCAGGCTTTTAGCCCGAGCTCGAAAATGAAAGTTTACTGGAACAAAAAAGATAAAAGTGTGCTGATCAACTATGTAGCTATGGATTTACCAAAAACCGATGCAGCACATCAATATCAGTTATGGGCTTTGGTAAACGGCAAACCGGTAAGTTTAGGCGTATTCGGCAAAACGGATTCGACTAATAACGAGGCATTGGTAAAAATGCAGACCATTCAGGAAGCACAGGCTTTTGCTGTAACTATAGAGCCTATGGGTGGAAGTGTAAATCCAACAATGGATAAATTAACCGTAATGGGCGGTGTTTAAACAGAAAATATTAAATCAAAATATTAAATCCCGGCATTTATCAATGTCGGGATTTTTGTTTTTTATACCTTCTGAATCGTCACCCTGAATTTATTTCAGGGTCTTAACTGCAATAAAGATGCTGAAATAAATTCAGCATGACGCCCTTCGCATTTACTGGTGCCTTGGTTTGTTTCCCAGCAAACCAAACATAACATTAAGATTTCGCTGCGTACTTCACCTCTTCGTAAGGCTGTACCAATCCCCTCTTGCAAATAAGAGGATAGCCTATTAAGTCATAGTTTTTGCACCCTGCAGCCCTAAATAGGATGAATGGCCGCGCCGCCTAAACCTGACAGCAGCGAACATCCCGACGTAAAGTCGGGATAAAGCGAATGGCAGGACTACCTAACCCCAAATGCTTCTGTATGTGCTTTCCAAAAAAGTGGATAAATATTCTGCTGAAAGAAGCGCAATACCTGATTAACACATGCAGAGAGACCTTGTCATAAAGATCTCTCCTCCAAAGGAGTTCCTTTGGAACGCTGCGGTCGAGATGACGATTCGACCATTAAGATTTCGCCGCGTATTTCACCTCTTCATAAGGCTGTACCAAAACCCATCCCTCGCCAAAAAATTCTAATTGGAAAGATTCGCCACTTCCTCTTCCGATAAAAGACCCGAAAGTTAAATTGGTTTTAATGTTTGGTGTTAAGTTTTCAGACCAGGCTACTGTAGCATTAGGATCAGTGTACACAGGCTGATTGCCGGTAACCCTTAATAAAATAGGTTCGCCATGTGTGGTAATGGCAATATAGCCACTGCCCGATAATTTAACCTGAAATAAACCACCGCTCATCATCCCTGCAATGCTTTTTAGCATTTTTATTTCGTTTTTAATATTGTCTTCTAAAGCCAATACATCATTACCGTTTACAAAAACCGCTTCGTTTTGGAGTTTGATGATCTTTACTTTCTTGCCCTCATCCGCCAAATATAGTTTACCTGTTCCAGTGGCGTGCATCAGCGAAGTACCTTCGCCAGATATGGCTTTCTTTAACAAACCACCCAAACCTTTGCTCAATAGTCCTTCTCTTTTAAAATCGATATTTCCAATGTAAGCAACCATCGAACCTGCTTTTGCCAATATTTTTTGATTTTTTAGGTTTACCTCCAGCATCGCAGGTTTCTCT
>NZ_JBFTRT010000174.1:0-9916 GCF_056399685.1 Pedobacter sp. 01N416 | reverse complement strand
GCCCAGGCTAGAAATGGAGGAGGTATAACCATTATAGCGCTCGCTATTGGAAACATAAGGTAAAATGGCATTGATTTCCAGTTTGCTGTTGATGAAATATTTACCTCTAACCTCTAAAGAACGGTAAAGTTCATAATCATCTGGATTGCCCGCATGATTGGTTATTGGTGAATCCTGACTTCGCGCTGGGATAAAGAAATTTCCTCCATTAGGGAATAATGAATGTGATTGCCCTTCATAGCCGCTAAATGAACGATAACGGTATAAAACGCTGATGCTGTTGCGGTTGTAATAAGGGGTGATGCCCATAAAACAACCGCAGATATCGCAGGCAAAAGCCTGACTGCTCATGAGTAGGAAAATTAAAATCAATAATTTACGACTCGCTGTATAGTGTGTTTTTGATAAATTCATTGTCTGTTAATGTTTTTAAAAAGGCCTTGATCTGCTCTTTTTCTGTGGTATTTAAAGGGATGCCATTTTTTAGTTGAACGTCGAGATTTACTGATGCTTTAACGCCCGAATTATAATGTTCTAAAACCTCATCCAAGCTGTAAAAGCGCCCGTCGTGCATATATGGACTCGTATATTCGATATTGCGTAAGGTAGGTACCCGGAACTTTCCTAAATCTGAAGCTACACCCGTAATATGCGATCGCCCTTCATCGGTACTTACCAGATCTAATCCGTTACTGCGGTAAGAAAAATCTGTGAAAAATGGCGCTGCATGGCAGGATGTGCATTTTTCTTTGAACAGATTGTAACCCGCCAATTCTGCAGAGGTAAAAGAAATACCACTCTCTTTACGCATTACCTTATCGTATTTCGAATTGCCAGAAACCAATACTGCCGTAAATTGTGCAATCGACTTTAAAATCAGCTGCGAATTGATTTCTGTTGAACCAAAAGCTTGCTTAAATAAATCAGGATAAGGAGCCGTGTTTTTCAGGAACGCAACGATTGTTTGTATATCAGTACCCATTTCGCAGGCATCGGTAATGGCATTGAGCGGAGAAGTTTCGATGTTTTTTACACCTCCATCCCAAAAGAACGCTTTTTGCCATGCCAGATTAAAAAGTGGAGGCGTATTCCGTTTTCCCTGGCAATTATTTACGCCATGACTCACTTTATGATCAAGTTGTGTAAAAGCAGCAAATTGTTGGTGGCAGCTTCCACATGAAACGCTTTTATCGGCCGATAAGCGAGCTTCGTAAAATAACTTCTTGCCCAGTGCAAAACCTGCATTACTTAGTTTATTGTCTTCGAAATTGTATACAGGAGCAGGGAAGTTGGCAGGAACCAAAAAGGTAATTTTCTTTTCCTCAGGCGTTACTTCATCTTCATTCTTGCTACAGGCATACATCAACGCAATGCTTAAAAAAAGCATTGCGAAGACGGTTGTTTTCCTTAACATTTAGTTGTGAATGTGATCTAAACGAAATAAGCCATTTGCATAGTTGTTGGCTACAATTACAGAATTTGCCCCACCCATGGTCATATTCAAAGTAGCGAAACTCACGTCGGTTTTACCTGTAAATAATGCAGCTGCATTTACCTTAAAGTGCATATTCGGTTTACCATCTGTTCTCACGCGAAGCGGGTTTGCCGCATTAATCTCCGTAGTAAAAGTTCTAATGGTATTGTTTGGGTCAATAACGCCACCAATGTGGAAGGTAATTGTATTTCCAGTTGCTGTTGATTGTGGTGAAGTTCCCTCTAGTTTAACGAATATGTAACCACTGTTCCAGGTCCAGAACATGCCGTTGGTCGGATCTAGGGCACCAGTTTGTGCTCCAGCAAAATTACGGGCATAATCTACGCCAATGGTGTATTCTATTTTGGTATAATCACCCGTTGGTACATCTTTTAGCGTAATGTTTGTCGATTCTGTCTTCGAAGCATCGATTAAGAAATAACTTTCCGGAATGAGATAAGTTGTACCATCGACTTTGCTTAATTTGATATTGCTTACGTAGTATTTAAATACATTGATCTTAAAATCTTCGCCTTTGGCATTTTTGTAAGTTGTAGTGTTTAAAACCAACGGACTTCCGTTTACCTGATTTTCGAATTCAATAGAGAAAGTAGATTTGGTATCTGCAGCAACTTCATCGGTATTTTTTTTGCAAGAAGATAATAATATAATAGGGCATAACAATGCCAAAAAGTATTGTGATAATTTCATTTTAAGAAAATTGGATAAGTAAAAAGTATTTTAAGAAATTTTAATACGGCCGTCATGCTGAATTTATTTCAGCATCTTATTGACAATAATAGACTGATCCCCAATTATCAGGACAAGGTGACGATCGTAAAATAAAAAGATTTACTTAAACCGTTTTCGGTGGATGAAAGATGGAAATGGAAAGATCTTTAACCGGTTTTTCGATATAAAGATTTTCGGAAGTGATGATGAAATAAGGAAGATGATGGTTTAATGCAATAGCCTGAAATCTTGGTTCAGCCTCTGCAACCCTTTTCAGGTTTTCCTGAGCCTGTTTGTTTTTACCCTCAAGCTCTTTTAGTTTTTTAGCTAGGAAACATTGTCCATCACAGTGTAATTCTGGATGTTCTTTATTGATACAAAATACACTTGTGATGTATTCTTTGTTCATTTTATAACCAGAATAGATTACCAATTGCATGGCGCCGTTAGAAACGGTACACGTAATGATAAGATATATTAAGATTTTTTTGAACATGGGTATTGCGCTGCAAAAGTATTAAAGAAATTGGTTGCAGCAAAGAAAAAATAAGAAAGAGCAAGATTTTAAATATTAAAGTCAAACTTAAATGGTTACTTCTACATCGCGCCGAGGACGGCATTGCAGATCTTACCACATTGTAGCTCTCAAGCTCTAATATCATCAATGTAACCAGGAATCTGCATTGTAAGCAAAAATACCTCACATGTAGAAGTCTAATGGTAARTTTGATTTACAATCATATCTTACTATATTCGTACATCACTAAACGCTCTGTATGCTCCCAATTTACTATTATTCTGGTGCCACTTTACTTCTCATTCCCGTGGTTATTTTCTTAGTTAAATTGCTCCGGGATAGTATTACCGAAAAAGTGAAATTAAGCCTAAAACATGACTACGACGAAAGAATAGAGAAATTTAAAGATGATTTAACTTCGAACCAGACTATTCTAAACAATATTCTTTCTTCGAGCAGTTCAAGCTATCAAGCATATCAAGCTGAAAGGATAAAAGCTATAAAAAAATTCTGGGAAAATTATTTGCTTATAAGAGAGTCTATCTCCATGGTTCGATCATTGGATAGTTTTATTTTAAAGGAAGAATTTGGTGATCTTTACAATCCAAAGTGGAATGGAACTAACACAGTAGAGATTCAACTTCAATCAATAGATTTAAGCAGATTGAGTATATTAAGCAAATATCAAAATGATATTGAAAGTGTTAGACCTTACCTAAATGAATCAATATGGATCAAGACCTTATTTCTTGTTACATTTGTTGGTCGTATTCAGTATTTATACAAAATCGGAACTACCTCAAAAAGTGTTGAGCATTTTATGAACGATAAGGCATTGTTGAACCTTCTTAAAGATCATCTAAAGTCAGAGGAATTTAAATACATTAGTGGCTTGAAATTTAATATTATCAATTCTGTTCAATCTTTTGTTGAACAAACCATTTTATTTAATATACAAGAAATTTTAAAGGGTAGCGAACACACTGATAATACTTTCACGAAAGCTAAATCCCTTATTGATTTGATGTCGGTTCAAAAGAATTAATAATAGAAGACATTTTTTACATACTCAAAGCTTTTGACTCTTGTCTGGTCTTAGCGTCTCGCTAAGACTTTATTATTTGCCACGGAAACTTGAGAACACAAATAAATTGAAGAAAATAATGTCGTCATTCCGCTGCGCTTCAGTCGAGATGACGACACTAAGAAAACTATGCCTGCAAATCAGCCATTACTGCTTTGATTTTATCGCCAAGTTGTGCGTTAACCTTGTCAAAATCTTTTCTATCTGCTAAAGGAGCATTAACGCTGCAATAGAATTTAATTTTCGGTTCTGTTCCACTCGGGCGGGCTGAAACAATACTTCCATCTTCGGTAATAAACTGTAAAACATCTGAAATAGGATAATCCAGCTTAGTTACTTTTCCTGTTGCCAAATCAGTTTCCTGACTTAATTCGTAATCCTTTAGCACTGAAACTTTCGAACCGCCCAATGTTGCGGGAGGGTTTTCCCTAAATTTAACCATCATGGCTTTAATTTCTTCAGCACCTGATTTGCCTTTTTTGGTTAGCGAAACCAGATCTTCTTTGTAAAGACCATATTCAACATACATATCTAATAATGCATTGTATAAACTTGCACCCTTATCTTTATAATAAGCAGTCATTTCAGAGATAAAAGCCGCAGAAACCACAGCATCTTTATCACGTACTAAATCGCCGATTAAGTAACCGTAACTTTCTTCACCACCACCAATAAAGTATTTTTTACCTTCTAGTTCCGTCATTAACTGACCGATATATTTAAACCCAGTTAAGGTATTGTAGTAGGTTACATTTTTCTTTTTGGCAATTTCTTCGATCAGGTTAGAGGTTACAATGGTTTTCACAATAAACTGATTGCCATCTAATTTGCCGCTGTCTTGCCAAGCTGATAACAGGTAATTGATTAATAAACTGCCCGTTTGGTTACCGTTGAGCAATACCCATTCGCCATCATTATCTTTTACCGCAATACCTACACGGTCAGCATCAGGATCTGTAGCCAAAACTAAATCAGCATCAATTTCCTTTGCTTTGTTCATTGCTAAAGTCAATGCATCTTTTTCCTCCGGATTTGGATATACTACGGTAGGGAAATTTCCATCTGGCGTGCTTTGTTCTTCAACCAGGGTTACATTTGTAAAACCAAACTGAGCCAAAGCTTTTGGTACCAGGGTAATCCCAGTTCCGTGGATAGGAGAGTATACAATTTTTAAATCGTGCTGTCTTTTTATCGCTTCCGGAGAAATAGAAAGTGCAGTGATTCCGTCTAAATACAGTTTGTCTACATCTTCTCCAATGAGTTCGATATTCGCCTCAACACGGTCGAATTTAACTTCGTCGATACTTTTAATCTTATTTACTTCATCGATCACCAATTTATCATCAGGAGAAGTAAATTGACCACCATCTGCACCATAGGCCTTATACCCATTATATTCTTTAGGATTATGCGAGGCTGTTAGCATTACACCGCTTTTGCAACCAAAATGGCGCACAGCGAAAGAAAGTTCTGGAGTTGGTCTTAATGCAGAGAAGAAATAAACATGGATGCCGTTTGCAGAGAAAACATCTGCTGTAATTTTAGCAAAATAATCGGAGTTATTGCGACTGTCGTGGGCAATGGCCACCTTGATTTTTTCGTGAGGGTACTTGTTGTTTAAATAATTGGCCAATCCTTGTGTAGCCGTTCCAATAGTGTATTTGTTGATCCGGTTAGAACCCGCACCCATAATGCCACGTAGGCCACCAGTTCCAAATTCTAAACTTCTATAAAATGCATCTGTTAATTCGGTAGTTGCATCTTTATCCACAAGGGCCTGAATTTCTGCCTTGGTATTTTCATCATAATTTCCACTTAACCACTGATTAATTGTGGCTTGTGTTGATTGGTCAATTGCCTGCATTGAGCTGTTTTTTAAATTTAATATCTGGTGTTGAACAAATTTTATTGAATGATGTTTGGTTGAAACGCATTTATTTCAGCACATCCAAATTTTATTTTGTTGAGGGTGTTGCTTTTAAGCTGCTTTTGTTTAATTTCACGCCCCGATACAATAATAAAGAAAATTACATATTCTAGTATTTAAAATTGAAACCATCATAATTTTCTATAGCCAAAAGTAAATAAATAAATTATGATAGCTTCATTACCGTTAAAAACAATAAGCATTAAATGAAAATATTAAAATTTGGGGGTACTTCAGTAGGTAGTCCTGAGCGCATGACGAAGTTGTTGGATATCGTTAATCCAAATGAAGAGCAGATTGTAGTATTATCAGCCGTGTCTGGTACTACAAATAGTTTAGTAGAAATTGCAAATTATTTTTTAGCTGGAGATAAGAAGAAGGGAAGCGAGTGCGTGGAAAATCTATACCAGAAATATAAAGCTTTTGTTGTTGAATTGTTGCCTGCTGACGAGTTTCAAGAGCAGGGAAATGAAGTGATCGATTATCACTTTGGTTTCTTAGCTGGCTTAGCGAACGATATTTTTACTCCAATTGAAGAGAAGGTAGTGTTGGCCCAAGGAGAATTGTTATCTACAACTTTATACCATATTTATTTAAAATCTATCGGCGTACCCTCGGTATTATTGCCGGCTTTAGATTTTATGAAAACGGATGAAGATAATGAGCCTGATATTCCTTTTACAACGAAACATTTAATGCCTCTTTTGGAGCAGCATAAAGACAATAAACTGTTCATTACACAGGGATACATCTGCCGCAACAGTTTTGGCGAGGTAGATAATCTACGTCGAGGTGGTAGTGATTATACGGCATCATTATTAGGTGCAGCAATTATGGCGGAAGAAGTTCAAATCTGGACGGATATTGACGGCATGCACAACAACGATCCACGTATTGTTAAAGGCACTAAACCAATTGCACAGTTATCTTTTGATGAAGCAGCTGAGTTGGCTTATTTTGGCGCAAAGATTTTGCACCCTCAATCGGTTTTCCCAGCACAAAAATATAAAATTCCGGTTCGTTTGTTAAACACGATGGAACCTTCAGCTGCAGGTACTTTGATTACTCACGATAGCGAAAAAGGAAAAATTAAATCAATAGCAGCGAAAGATGGCATCACGGCAATCCGTATCCAATCGAGTCGTATGTTGTTGGCTTATGGTTTCTTACGGAGGGTTTTTGAAGTTTTTGAGCGGTATAAAACACCGATTGATATGATTACCACTTCTGAGGTTGCCGTATCGTTAACCATTGATGAAACAGCTCATTTGCCGCAGATTATCGAARAGTTGGAAAGTTTCGGAACAGTAGAAGTAGATACCGACCACAGCATTGTATGTGTAGTGGGCGATTTCGGTTCGGAGAAGCATGGTTTCGCCAGCAGGGTTTTAGAAGGTTTAAAACACATTCCGATCCGTATGATTTCTTACGGTGGAAGCAACTACAACGTTTCGCTTTTAATATTAAGTGAGTATAAAACCGAAGCTTTAAGAAGCCTGCACAATAGATTATTCGAATAAGAGGAAAAAAGCGCCGATTATTACCAGTAATCCGATAAGAAAGTGAAAAGCCAGAAAGCTTGCCGGTAGCAAACCGTTTTTATGCTTTTTGTAAGAGTTATACAATCCTGCAGAAAGAATAAGAATAATAAATATGGCAGCTGCTATCTTCATTTTTTGATAAATAAGAGGAACAGTACAATGAAGAGTAACACGATAAAAAACCGGACTTTTCCATTATATTGTTTCTGGGTAATTCTTCCATGCTTTAAATCCAGGTAGTTACCCAAATAAATTAGCCCAAAGAATAAAATTAAAATTATAATAAGGAATTTGAACATGTTCGCCGATAAAGATATATCAAAGTTTAACAATATAGAAACGCCTTTTTACTACTATGATACCGATCTGTTGCAAAAAACCTTGCGTACCTGCGCAGATGCAGCGGCTCCGTATCAATTTCACATTCACTATGCACTAAAGGCAAATTTTAATTCTGTGCTGTTAAACCAGATTAAAGAAATTGGTTTCGGTGCAGATTGCGTGAGTGCAGGAGAGGTGAGAAGAGCAGTTGAAGTAGGTTTTGATCACAAAAAAATCGTTTTTGCCGGAGTAGGTAAATCGGATAAAGAAATCAACGAAGCCCTTGATCTTGATATTTTCTGCTTTAATGTAGAATCTATCCAGGAATTAGAGGTACTAAATGAACTTGCCGGTAAAAAAGGTAAAACAGCTCAGGTGGCTATCCGCATCAATCCCAATGTGGATGCACATACACACCACAACATTACCACTGGTTTAGACGAAAATAAATTTGGGATCAACTCATGGGATTTGCCAGAGTGCGCAGAAACTTTAAAAGCATCTCCAAACCTGAAATTTATTGGTATCCATTTTCACATTGGTTCGCAGATTACCAATTTGGATGTGTACAAAAACCTTTGTGTGCGTGTAAACGAATTTGCAGCCTGGTTTGAAGATAAGGGTTTTAACCTAAAAGTATTAAATGTTGGTGGCGGCTTAGGCATCGATTATTACAATCCTGATCACCAGATTCCTGACTTTGAATCTTATTTTAAGATTTTCAATGAATTTTTGACTGTTAAACCTGGTCAGGAAGTACATTTTGAATTGGGCAGGGCATTGGTTGGTCAATCGGCTTCATTGATTACGCGTGTACTTTACATTAAAAACGGAAAGAAAAAAAATTTCGTGGTTTTAGATGCCGGTATGACTGAATTGATGCGCCCAGCCTTATATCAAGCCTATCACAAAATCGAAAATCTTAGTCAGTCTGGAGTAACGAGTTCGAAGTCCGAAGTCGGCCAATTGATAGATTTTTCTTTATCGGCAGATATTTGAATGGGACCTGCATCAACAATTTTTTCTTTTTTAGTGTAAGAGAAGCCAGTCCAGATGAGCATAGCAATGCCCACAACGATTAATATAATTCCTAATGTTCTGTTCATAATATTATATTTATATCAGAACAGTAATAATGTCGATAAGTTTTATTAGAATTTATAACCCAAAGAAATCTTACTTGCTAAATTTATATTTTCGGCTATTTCAAATGAAAGTGTGATTTTTTTTACGTTTAAAAAGTAGCTAAGATTCCATGCTCCAGAACTTTTAATTATTTTATCAATATCTGCGAAATCCCCGTATTTAAAACTGTTAGCTAGTCCTGGTGTTCCACCGATGAAAAGCCTAAAAGCATGTTTAATATCATGATTACGCATTCCTCTAAAGATCACTTCTGTCGATAAACCTGTGGTCCAAAATCTTTTCCTATTTGAAACACCTGCATAATTGTAAACTTTACCATTATAAACTTCTTCTCTAAAATCAGCGTACGCTCCACTTTCGGTACTTAAAGCGTTTTCCCAATTTATAAATCTAAAATCTGTATTTCCATTAGCAGACGTGCTATGGAAGCCTATAGAAGTTCTCAAGCCAAAGCCATACATATTTTTGTTAAAAGAAGGTGGGTAATCTGCTTTGGCATTGTTAGCATTATCTTGGTAGGTATTTTCTGCGCTCCCTAAATAACCAAAAACACCGTATGCAACGTTAAATCCTTTAAACGTATGGGCACGGTTGATATTCAACATACCCAATTCAAATGAAACGCTACCATTTCCTGGAGAAGACGCCCCGGCAAAACTTGCTGATGCATGTGTTAAAGATTTAACACTGTCGGCTTCCATCGGACGAGGCAGATAGCCCATGTTATTTCCCGGCAAGGCAGGTGTAAGATACGTTCTGCAGGAGCTGGCTAAAATAACCACAAGCAAAAAAGGAAAGAGAGTATTAATTTTAGTTTTCATTTTTTTAAGTTAAGTTGATTTATTCGTCAAAGAAATCTACCAAACCTCCCAGGAAATATTCTTGAATACCTTCCGTAAAATCTTTATAATCTTCATCAGGGATATTGGTTTGTTTAAATTCCAGTGAAGTTCCTTTTTTATCTTCGTGAAGTTTTATGGTTACGATAGAAGGTTCGTTTTCTTCTCCAAAATACCATTGTTGAACAATTTGTTTGCCGTAAACAAACTCAATGTTTTTGCCCGTAATATCTCCATCCCAGAAAGAAAATTCTGTTTCTGGGAATTCTTCAAACTCTACTTCAGCACCAGTCCATAATTTTATGCTGGTTTCTTTGGTAAGGGCTAAATAAACT
>NZ_JBFTRT010000173.1:0-14477 GCF_056399685.1 Pedobacter sp. 01N416 | reverse complement strand
GTGTATCGGTACAACATGCCAAAGCTAGTTTGGTTCTTTGCTTCATTCCCGATGAAAAGTACTTGATTTCTTTGTTTGCTGCTTTTTCTAATCCCAGTATGGTGATCAGCTTTTTTGAATCGAGTCCCGGAGCAAAATTTTTGAACTTAAAATGAAAATCAATGCTCTCTTTTAAGGTAAATGTTTCAACCAGTTCGAGATATGGTGCAGCCAGGCTGATGTATTTATAGATATTTTCTATAGAGATCTCTTTGGTGTCTGAGAATGAAATTTCTCCTTCAGAAGGAGATAAGCTACCCGTTAAAACGCTTAATAAAGTTGATTTACCAGAGCCATTAGGTCCCAGTATTGCATAACTGTTACCAGAGGTGAATTCAGTAGTTAAATTTCTAAAAATCCATTCCTTATTAAACCTTCTGCCAACATTATTTAAAGAGATATTCATTTGCGGCAGGGYGTTTAGGGTTTAGTGGTAAGCGGTTTAGCCATACAAACGCTATTATCAACACCGACATATTGTCCGTAGTTGGGCCTGATATGATAACCCACCTTTTGGTAAAGTGCAATGGCTTCTGGCTGTTTTTTGCCTGTTTCTAAAACACATGAAGTAAAACCGAGTTCAGCAGCCCAGCTTTCTAATTCATTTAAAACTTTAGCGGCTATGCCTTGCTTCCTATAATCCGGATGTACAAACATTCTTTTAACTTCGGCTTCTGTTGCTGAAAAAGGCTTTATGGCGCCACAGCCAACCGGGACTCCATTTTGATAACCTATAACCACCTCTTTAATGGCATCAACCTTATTAAATTGAGCATAAAAAGTATGGTCGTCGCCATCTCTAACAGCTAAATCTTTATCCAATAACGCGACCAATGTTCTAAAATCGGCATTGCCTGAATCGGTTCTGATTAGTGTTAAATCAATCATGAATATTTATTTTGCTTTAAGCTTTGGTCTTTCTGCTTTAAGCTTAACTGCCCATTCCAAAGCCCTTCATTACACCACGGTTAGAATTACGGATAAAATCTACAATTTCGTCACGGATTTCCGTTGGTTTAAATTCGGCTTCGATCATGTCTAAAGCTTTAGTTACATTATTGTGTTTTACAAAAAGTACACGGTAAATCTCTTGGATTTCGTCAATCTGCTCGTTGGTAAAACCTCTTCTGCGCAAACCAACAGAGTTAATTCCCGCATAAGAAAGTGGCTCACGAGCTGCTTTTACATAAGGGGGGACATCTTTTCGTACCAATGAACCACCAGTTACGAAAGCATAAGAACCCACTTTAACAAATTGATGTATCGCAACCAAACCCGCCAAAACCACATTGTTTCCAATGGTAATGTGGCCAGCCAAGGTAGTGCTGTTCGAGAAAATACAGTTGTTGCCAACTTCACAGTCGTGCGCGATGTGTGAGTAAGCCTGAATTAAACAATTGCTACCGATGGTAGTTTTCCATTTATCTTTTGTACCACGGTTAATGGTTACGCATTCGCGGATAGTCGTATTGTCGCCGATTTCTGCAGTGGTAACCTCACCTGCAAATTTTAAATCCTGTGGTTCGCCAGAAATAACAGCACCAGGAAAGATACGGCAGTTTTTGCCGATACGTGCGCCATCCATAATGGTTACGTTCGATCCGATCCAGGTTCCTTCTCCAATTACAACGTCTTTATGTATCACTACAAAGGGTTCGATTACCACGTTTTCGGCAATCTTTGCCTGGGGATGTATGTATGCTAAAGGTTGTATCATTATTGGGCGGGTTCTGCTTGTTTAACTTTTGAAATTTGAGCCATCATTTCGGCTTCGACAACGATTTTTTCGCCAACCATACCTACACCTTTCATCTGGGCAATACCCCTTCTGATTGGTTCAAGTAAATCGCAGCGGAAAACAATAGTATCGCCAGGAAGAACCTGGGCCCTAAAACGTACGTTATCTATTTTTAAGAAATAGGTTAAATAATTTCTAGGATCTGGAACGGTACTTAACACTAAAATACCACCAACCTGAGCCATAGCCTCAATTTGAATTACGCCCGGAAAAACCGGTGCACCAGGGAAGTGACCTTTAAAAAACTCTTCGTTCATGGTTACGTTTTTAACACCTACCACGTGATTTTTAGAAAGTTCTAATATTTTATCAACGAATAAAAATGGCTGGCGGTGAGGCAAAATATCCATAATCTGAACAACATCATATAGTGGTTTTGCACTTGGATCGTAAACCTTTTGTATTTTTTTGTTTTTCTCTTTTTTAATCGCTGCTTTAATTTTTTTAGCAAAAGCAACGTTTGCTGCATGGCCTGGGCGGGCAGCCATAATATGGCCTTTTAAATGCATGCCAACCAAAGCTAAATCGCCAATCATATCTAATAATTTATGACGGGCAGGCTCATTTTGGTAACGCAATTCCATGTTGTTCAAAATTCCCTGTGGGGCAACATCGATATCTTTACGGTTAAATAATTTGGCCAAATGGCTCAATTCGTCCTTCGTAACCTCTTTATCTACAATTACAATAGCGTTATTTAAATCTCCACCTTTAATTAAATTGTGCGATAACTGGTATTCCAATTCGTGTAAGAAACAGAAGGTGCGGCATGAAGCAATTTCTTTCTTAAACTCTGCAATGGTATTAATGCCAGCATGCTGACTGCCCAAAACAGGAGAATTATAATCGATCATACAGGTAAAACGATAGTCATCAAGCGGCATTGCCACAATTTCTACCTTTCTATCTTCTTCGGTATAGGTAATGTTATGGGGAATAGTAAAGTACTCGCGATCTGCGTYTTGTTCAACTGTACCAACTTCTTCCAGTAAATCAACAAACTGGATAGAACTCCCGTCCATAATCGGGGTTTCGGGTCCGTCTAATTTAATCAGTACGTTATCAAGGTCCATGCCCACTAACGATGCCATTACGTGCTCTACGGTGCTCACGCTGGCGCCATTTTGGGTAAGTGTTGTTCCACGTGAGGTGTCTGTAACGTTATCTGCATCGGCTTCGATAATCGGGTGGCCATCTAAATCAATACGCTGAAATTTAAAGCCATGATTTTCGGGGGCCGGGCAAAATGTTAAAGTAACATTAGCGCCTGTGTGTAAACCAACACCAGATGCTGATATTTCTTGTTTAATCGTTTTTTGTCTAACGTTCATTGTGTATTGTATTCTTTTCCAGTTCAGCTGTAAGCTTTTTCAATTCCTGTTCGAGCGCGTTTATTCTTTTTTCTACATCGGGAAGATGTTTGAAAATTACTGAGGCACGCATCCAGTTGCGCAATGGTTGCGCCGGACTACCRTGCCATTGTTTATTTTCTTCTGTAATATTAAAATTGATACCGGCCTGTGCGCCAATTTGAGTGCCCTTAGCTAAGGTTAAGTGCCCGGCTATACCAACTTGCCCGCCAACAACACTGTTAGGGCCAATTTTTGTACTTCCTGATATGCCCGACTGTGCGGCTAAAACCGTGTTCTCGCCAATCTCTACATTGTGCGCAATCTGGATCAGGTTATCGATTTTTGCACCTTTCTTTACAATTGTTGATCCCATTGTTGCACGATCTACAGTTGTATTTGCGCCAATTTCTACGTCATCTTCGATTATAACGTTTCCAATCTGAGGGATTTTATTGTAAGTGCCGTCTTTTTGCGGGGCAAAGCCAAAACCATCGCTTCCGATAACGGTATTGGAATGAATAACAACCCTGTTGCCGATTATTGAATTGTGATAAATTTTTACACCGGGGAAAAACGTACTGTTTTCACCGACTTTAGAATTCGCACCGATAAAGGTTTGAGCATTTATTTTACAGCCATCTGCAATTTCTACATTTTCGGCTACATAGGCAAAAGCATCTATAAATACGTTTTTGCCAATTTTCGCTGTAGGGTGAACAAATGCAAGTTTATCAATTCCAGATTGTGCAGTCTGGGCATTAACGGCTTCATTATATTTATCCAACAAGATAGTAAAAGCACTATATGGATTTTCTACACGTATTAATGTACTGGTATATGGTTGCGTAGGGGCGAAATCCTTTGATACGATAACGACTGACGCCTGAGTGGAATACAAAAAGTTTTCGTACTTAGGGTTCGAAAGAAAAGACAAAGAGCCTTCCTTTCCGTCTTCTATTTTAGAAAGTTCGGTAACGGCTACATCAGGGTTACCATCAATGGAACCGTTTAGAAACTGACTTATCTGCGTGGCAGTAAATTGCATCGTACAAAGGTATATGTTAAATTGATATGAACAAAAAAACCTGCTCGGGTTAAACTGTGTATATTTTACACAATAATAAGACTTAAAACGGCACTAAAAGTTAAATATTTTGTTAAATAACCTTAAATACCTCTGGGGTAACAGAGGATATATTTCTCTACAGTTTTTTGCAGCGACTCGAGATTAGACAAATCAGACGCCTTCGCAATATCAACAATATCGTTATTTTTCATCAAAATCTTGATATTTCCAACCCCAGCGTTATATGCGCGGTTTTGAATCGAATCGGTAAAAACAAAATACCTTGCTTCCTCGGGTTTGATTTCTAATAAATTAACAGCCGCATCCTGTAAAAAATTTATGCGGTCGAGATTGGCCATTTCGTTGCCCATTTCTACCTTATAAAGATTTCTGGAAGTAAGCATTTTACATAACGTAGACAAAATTTTATCGGGATGTTTGGCCCAAACCTTAACTGCGGCATAAATGTCCTGATCATCCAGGTTGGTAAAATGCTCGAGATTTTCGTGTTGAGAGAAGAAATTGGCCTCGTTGATATCGTTTTTTAAGAAATAATTCAATGATGGTGAAGCAAATAAATCGGCTCCAGCGGCTGATAGTTCTTTTGCACGCTCTAATAGCTTTACCAAAATCATCTCGCCAGCAATAACGGTTTTGTGCAGATAAACTTGCCAGTACATCAGCCGGCGGGCAATTAAAAATTTCTCGATAGAATAAATGCCTTTCTCCTCAATCACCAGATCATCATCGTAAACGTTAAACATCTTAATAATCCGATCGAAACTGATTACGCCTTCGCTAACACCCGTAAAAAAGCTATCGCGGTTTAAATAATCCATTCTGTCGAGATCTAACTGACCGGAAATCAGTTGATGAAGAAACTTTTTAGGGTAGGTGCCATTAAAAATTTCGATGGCATGGGTTAACCGGCCTTCAAAATGCACATTTAAATCACGCATTAGTTTTGCCGAAATATCTTCGTGCCTAATTCCAGTTACTAAAGAATGTTCTAATGCGTGCGAAAAAGGGCCATGGCCGATATCGTGCAGTAAAATAGCCAAAATGGCGGCTTCTTCTTCGCCATCGGTTATGATATGTTCTTTACTTCTTAAAAGATTTATGGCCAGACTCATTAAATGCATGGCCCCTAAAGCATGGTGGAAACGCGTGTGTAGTGCACCTGGATAAACCAAATGAGTCATCCCAAGCTGTTTGATGTAACGCAAACGTTGGAAATAAGGATGTGAGATCACATCGTAAACTAATTCGGACGGAATGCTGATGAAACCGTATACCGGGTCATTTATTATTTTCTTCTTGTTCAATCGTTAAAAATAGTTAAATAGATAGATACGGTACAAAAATTGCTATTTTTATTTATAGTTTGATTTACCTGCCAAAATTAAAAGGCAATACTTACCTATTTTTACAATAACATGCAAGAAACTAAAATATTATGGGCCGATGATGAAATCGACTTATTAAAACCTCATATATTATTGCTCAATGATAAAGGTTACCATGTAACTACATTTACCAATGGGAACGATGCGTTGGAGGCATTTGGAAAAGCTCATTTTGACCTGGTTTTTTTGGATGAAAATATGCCGGGGATGAGTGGGATTGAAACCTTATCGGCCATTAAAAACCTGAATCCAGATGTTCCTGTTGTGCTGATTACGAAAAGTGAAGAAGAAAATTTAATGGAGGATGCGATTGGTAGTAAGATTGACGATTATCTGATTAAACCTGTAAACCCTAAGCAGGTTTTGTTAACCATTAAAAAACTAATTGATAACAAACGCCTGGTAAGCGAGAAAACTTCTATGGCTTACCAACAGGATTTTCGACGATTGGGGATGACACTGGGCGACAGGCTGAATTACGAAGAGTGGGTGGATGTGTATAAAAAAATCGTTTTTTGGGAACTTGAATTAGAGAAACTGGATGATCCGCAGATGCATGAGATTTTAACCATGCAAAAACAGGAAGCGAATACACAGTTCACTAAGTTCATCGAAGAGCATTATCTCGACTGGATTAAAAATAAAGATAAAGCCCCCTTGCTTTCTAATGAGCTGTTAAAGAAAAAAGCCTTCCCTCATATTAACGATACCACACCTGTCTTTTTTATTCTGATTGATAATTTACGTTACGATCAGTGGAAAATCATTAATCCGCTAATTTCTGAATATTTCAGGATCGATGAAGAAGATATGTACACGAGCATTTTGCCAACAGCAACACAATATGCCCGTAATGCCATCTTTTCGGGCATGATGCCTTTGGATATGGAGAAACGTTTCCCTCAGCTGTGGCAGAACGATGATGATGAGGGTGGAAAAAACATGCACGAAGAAGCTTTTCTGGCCGATAACATTAAACGTAGTTTAAGAAAAGACTGTAAATTCAGTTATAATAAAATCCTCACTTTTGAGCAGGGGAAAGATCTTGTTGATCAGACCAATAACTTGTTGCAGAACGATTTCAACGCCATTGTATTCAACTTTGTTGATATGTTAAGCCATGCCCGCACGGATATGCAGATGATCCGCGAGCTGGCCAATGACGATGCTGCTTACCGTTCGTTAACCTTATCATGGTTTGAGCATTCGCCACTTTGGGACTTATTGAAAAAAATCTCACAGAAAAAGGTAAAAGTGATCATTACAACCGATCATGGAACCATCCGTGTTAAAAAACCGGTTAAAGTAATAGGCGATAGAAGCACAAACACCAATTTAAGATACAAGCAAGGAAGAAACCTTAATTTTAATGCAAAAGAAGTGTTTTTGATTAAAAACCCTCATGATGCTTTGTTGCCTAAAATCAACATCAGCAGCAGTTATATTTTTGCAAGAGAAGATAGCTATTTTGTTTATCCGAATAATTACAATCAGTTTGTGAATTATTATAACGAAACCTTCCAGCATGGAGGTATTTCACTTGAGGAAATGATTATTCCGGTGGTGACGTATTCGCCGAGGTAATAAAAGAGAATTGAGATACTAGATTTGAGATATGAGCCCAGTCGTTTTTAATAAGACCGTCCTCCTGAATTTATTTCAGGATCTGTCACGATGGTAAGGTCTTCGACAAGCTCAGACTGACAAATCACAAAATAACCAGGCAAAAGCAATGCAATTATGTATTACTTTTGCCTTTATTTTTTTAAAATGGATATCGAAGTTAACAGTTTAGCCGATTTACCTGCTGTTGCACAACAGCTTTCAGATTTTGCCAGTGGCCAAAAAGTCTTCATTTTTGAGGGTGATATGGGTGCTGGGAAAACAACCTTCATTAAAAATTTCTGTAAACATTTAGGTGTTAACGATGTGGTTTCGAGCCCTACCTATTCTATCGTTAATGAATATGAAAGTCCTAAAGGTTCGGTGTTCCATTTCGATTTTTATAGGATAAAAGATATTCACGAAGCTTATGATCTGGGCTATGAAGAATATTTTTATGGTGGTGGAGTTTGTTTAATAGAATGGCCTGAGCGAGTGGAAGAGTTGCTGCCCGAAAAACATATTAAAATTGAGATAAAGGTGCTGGATGAAAACCGCAGATTATTCAGATTTTCGAAGGGATAACAATTAGTTATCAATAAATTAACAGATTTTCCTTATCTTGAACAACCTAAAACTATCAAAATTTTAAATTCAACATGGCTACAGGATTACGCGAAGGAATGGCCGATATAGCTCGTCAGGGTTTACTACAAACGCAAGAGGCAAAGCTAGAAACCAGAAATAAAAAAAACAGTCTATATATAGGAATACCCAAGGAAATTTCTTTCCAGGAAAATAGAATTGCATTAACCCCTTTGTCTGTTGCATTATTGGTAAACAATGGGCACCGTGTTGTTCTGGAAAGTGGCGCTGGCACTGGGGCTAATTTTTCTGATACCGAGTATGCTGAGCAGGGGGCTAAAATTGCCTATAACAAAAAAGAGGTTTTCGATGCTGATATCCTGGTGAAAATTGCACCGCCCATGTTGGAAGAGATTGAGATGATGCATAAAGGGCAAACACTAATTTCTTCGTTGCAAACCGGAACGCTAAAGCAGGATTATCTGAAAGCATTGATGCATAAAAAAATTAACGCATTATGTTTTGAGAATCTTCGCGATGAAGGTAATGTACTCAGCGTAGTACGCGCCATGAGCGAAATAGTGGGCTCGACCTCTATTTTAATTGCTGCAGAATATTTGAGCAATGTAACAGGCGGAAAAGGTTTAATGCTCGGCGGCTTTACTGGCGTTCCTCCAACAGAGATTGTTATTTTGGGTGCAGGAACGGTTGGCGAATATGCCGCCAGAACAGCTTTGGCATTGGGAGCCGAGGTTAAAGTTTTCGATAGCTCCATTTACCGCTTACGCCGCCTGCAGAATAATTTAGGAAGCAGGGTGTTTACTTCCGTAATGCAACCTATTGTTTTGAATAAGGCTATTGTAACCTGCGATTGTGTGCCAAATATTGCTTCGCGTGTGCCAAGAACAGCATCTTACGCTTTAACGAACATTTTTGCCCCAATTTTATTGGATATCGGTGAATTCGGAGGTTTAATGAATATGGTATGGAATACACCTGGTATCCGCGAAGCGCTATATATTTATCAGGGAAACTGTACCAATAAAGATCTGGCTGATATGTTTAATCTGCCATTTAAGGATCTTGAATTATTGGTCGTCTCGAATCAATAAAACTTTGCAGTAACGAGACTATTAATTTAGCGGATAAAACCAATGAAATGTCATCCTGAGCATGTAGAAGGACATTTTGTTGGTTATCAAATGTAAAGGTCTTCGACAGGCTCAGACTGACAACCGTTTTGACTTAACAGCGGTAATGACCTATACCAAATACCAATTATATGAAACTCAATCTCTTTACGTTATTTTTCTTCCTCTCAGTGGTCGTTAGCGCCCAAAATAAACCTTCCGCTATAAAAAAACTGGTGGTGGTGAGTTCATATAATCAATACCTCGCATCGGTAAAAACGGACCCGAATAACGAATTGGTTGAAATCAAGAAAGCCATTCCCAATATCAAATTAGATATCCGCTACGCCACTAAGAATAATTTTATGCAGCAGGTAATGTATAAACAGGCAAGGGCTTTTGCGCGAAAACCAGTAGTAGAATCATTAAAAAAAATCCAAAAGGAATTAAATAAAAAAGGCTATGGCTTGAAAATATTCGATGGTTACCGGCCTTATGCTGTTACCGTTGAATTTTATAAAAAAGCCAGCGATAAAAATTTTGTAGCCAATCCGGCAAAAGGATCTAAACATAATAGAGGCTGCGCCGTAGATTTAACCCTGATTGATCTGAAAACGGGCAAAGAAATAACAATGCCAACACCTTACGATAGTTTCTTGGCTGCTGCTGCAGCGAAATACGAAAAGGTATTACCTGAGGCGAAGAAGAACCGCGATTTTCTGATCACAATAATGGCGAAATACAGACTTAATGTTTTGGAAAATGAATGGTGGCACTATGATTTTTCGGGCTGGAAAAACTACGATTTAATGGATATTCCCTTTGAGAAGCTTTAGAGGTTAATCGATTCATTAGTTAATAGTCCATTAGTTTGAGTGCCAGGCTGTAATCTTTAGGACGAGCGTTATCCTGAACTTGTTTAAGGATCTGATCCTACATTCTTAAAACCTTAATTTCTTAACTTCTCAATGGTAAATTTGTTCAATAGCCATTCTTTTATTGGGCTGGGAGTATACCGAATTAGTTTCGTCATTTCGATCCGATAGCTATCGGATGGAACGAAGTGGAATAGAGAAATCTAACCTTTTTCCATGGTGTAAGATGTTACCATATTACACTAAATTTAAATTTTAGCTCTTTAATTGTCAGGTGGTAACGCCTAACATCACAAACTACAAATGATGCGGCCTCCCGTATTGTTCCATTTTTACCTTCGCTTTATCCTCTTTTACAGCCAGTTCAAAAATGTAATCGTAATCATCATCTGTTAATTCCTCTTTAGGCTTTTTGCCGCCAAGGGCTTCAATAATCTCGAGTACGGTATTGGAATGGCCTGCTACAATAATGGTTTTGCCAACGTAATTGGTTTTAATGCTGTCTACAAGCGATTTAATGTCTTTATAATCGATTACCTTCGGAACCACCAATGAATCCAATGTTTGGTGCGTTCTTTTTGTCGGCGTGGCAAAAGCAACATCAAATTTTACTTTTTTTAAGTAGGTTGCTAAATCTCCTGCACGAACTTTTCCTTCATCGGAGAGATTGGGGTTGGTATCCTGTGGGTTAGACTTATCTTTCTCTGCGTGCCTAACAATCCAAACATTAGTGGTTTGTGCAGAAATTACATTAGCAAAGAGAAGCGTTAACGACAGTAATACGAACAGTTTTTTCATGTCATAAATATTGAAAAATTAATTGGATAAGGAAAGGTTAAAAATTTATAGCTGTTATCAGCCTTTCAATATCCTCTTTTTTATGCCAGGAGGAAAGCACTATCCGATCTAAAGGCGCGTCGCTAGGATTCGGATAAGGAAAAGATGAAATTAAGATTTGCCTTTGCAGAAGGCGTTCTGAGAAATTAACATCGCCCAGCAAATATACCGGGAAGCCATATTCGTGTTTCCAGGTAAGATTTAATGCCGTTTCAAACATCAGCATGTTATTTTTCAGTTTATTTAATGCTTTGTTATATATTTCTTCGGCATGAATAAATGCATAAAGCCCTGCCGGACTTGGTGGAGAAGCGCCAATAAAGGTATTGGTACTTTTAAGTTTATTGATCATTTTATTGGAGGCCAAAACAATGCCCGCATCTACACCCAGTGCTTTTGCCATAGAGGCAACCACTACATTTTCGATGTTTTCTTGTTTGGGAAGATTTACGATGGCACCCATACCATCGTTGGTTACGCCTATTCCATGCGAATCATCAACAACAAGGATTATATTTTTATCCTTACGGATTTCTTTTACAAAGTCGAAGTCATAAATTTCGGGTACAAGATTATTCATGGAATTACTAATCAATATCCAGGTTTTTTCTTCAGATGAATTTATTCTTTCAATCGTTTCCTGCTCCCAATCTCGAAATAGTTTTACGTTTTTGGTTTGATTTTCTACCAACCAAAGTGCAGGGTGTGCCGCTGGGCCATAAATTACTTTCCCTAATCTGGATAAATCCTTAACGGTAAGCTGCGCAGCTAAATATCCGCTTGAAGTAATTAGCGCAGCTTCTGCTCCATACCGTGCTGCTGCCACTTTTTCAGCATCATCATAAATGCCAAGCTGAATGTTGTYGGTACGGCTTGTTCCGTTGTTTAAACCGAACTTTTTAATCCCTTCGATATATAGATTAATAAAGTTCTGATTTTTAGGAATGCCCAAATAAGCCGTTCCCCCAAAATATAAATAGGTGTTTCCTTCAATATTTATGTGGTTAGAAAAAGGTTGATCAATCGATTTAAAGTTAGGCTTCATATTAATTGTAGTTTCGTCCAAGCTCATCATTTGCAGCACGGATAATAGATTTATCGCCATTGTCATCATGGTAGAATTCCCAGAACATGATCCCATTCGCAATATCTTTAGCGAGTTTAGCTTTTTTCTTGGTGGTTATGGTTCCATTAAAGTAAAATTGAACGCCATCAATTAATGCATTATCTAAACTTACATCAGCCCCCGCTGTTACAAAATCGCGATAGGCCTTAGCCGAGTTATTGGCATTTTTACCATAAGCCGGGATACCCAGAAGGGCTTTCTCTCTTGGCATACCGCGGGTGCTTAACCAATAATTTAAACTGGCAACGGCCATGTTATAGGATGCATGTTGTATAGGCTCATTTTTATCCCAGCCAATGCCATCATACACCATAATATTAAAGAAATCTACAGCAGGAAAAACTTCCAATTTTAATCCATCCCGAATACTGCCCGCGTATACGCCAGGGGTTATGGCCGCACTTAAAAATTTATGGTATTTGTGTAGCGAATCTGAAAGCTCTTTCATTAACAGCACATAATTATCTGCAGATCCATCGCTGGTGCTTGGATATTCCCAATCCATATCTACGCCGTTCAGATTATTTGTTTTGGCAAAAGTTAGCACATTTTTTACGAACAGGTTTCTGGCCGTTGCAGATGCCGCCATCGTTACAAAAATACTTTTTGCACCCGATATCGAAATGCCTGTTTTAACGCCATTTGCCCTTGCTTTTTGCATTACGGTTGTAAATCGACCGGGTTGTTCCAACGCAGCTAAACTTCCATCGGTGTTGGGATTTAGAAAGGCATAAAAGAGGTGTGTAATCATTTTGAACTTCGAATCTGCAACACCGGCTGGATCTCGGTAACTTGGGAAATAACTTACAATCTTAAAGCTGTTGTCGGGTACATACGGTGTAGTAGGGATGGGAGGTTCTGTTATGGGGTCATTTTTCTTACAAGCTGATATAATGAGCATGGTAGAGATGCCAATCAATAGGTAGAATTTTTTCATAGGTCAGGTGTTATTTGATGTTACATATGCTTAAAAAGTATTGTGTATATAAGTGATTATCCTCACCATTTCTGCACGTACCTCGGCAGTTGGTTTTACAAAACTGTTATTCATGAAAGAATAAATATACGTTTTGCCCTTTTTTGTGAGTACATATCCACTTTGATTATGAACGCCACCAAGCGAACCTGTTTTTCCGAAAACAAAAGGTTTGTCGGTTTTGGGGTAAGCATTTTTTAATGTACCACTTTTACCGCCTGCTGGCAGCAGGCCAAAAAGTTTTTCCGGATTGTTTACCAACCTGTAAATGGAATCAAGGAGGTATACATTATCACGTGGAGTAAATAAATTCTGACGGGACAAACCAGATCCATCAGCCCATTTTACTTTATCGGGCAGAAAAGAAAGATAGTTTTTCGTAATGTAATCGATAGCTTTCGTTGTACTCAATGTATCGCCAATCTGGTTGGAGCAAACCAACAACAAATGTTCGGCAATAAAATTATCGCTGGGTAGCATCATGTGTTTTAAAACCGAATCACGCTTTGCGCCCGATAAAGTTTTAGCATACGATGGTATTTTTAAGTTTATAATGCCGACAGGTTTGTGCAGGGTATCTGATAATATTTCGACGGTAACCTGTGCGCTGGTTTTATATGGGTTTTGCTGATTATAGCCCGGTTGTACTGAAACGGCAGGATAGTGAAAGCGGTTGCTTAAAAAATCTCTGCTTACCTGAAAACTGCCTGCTTTTTTTGTAGAATCTATTTCGAAACAGGAGGCAAACACCTTTGGTTCGATATTGATTTTATTTGGAGTGGCATAAGTAGAAGTAACCATGTTATCCATAATTGGCATTTCGGTAATTTCTGGCTGATAATAATAATCGTAATCATCCCACGACCAGCCATCGCCAAAAAAACTGCCAGAATATCGTCCGGGAGAAAAGAATAGTTTTTTGTTCGAAGCCAAAAGAAAATTGTAAGCCGATTTGTCTTTTACTGCAAACTGTAAAAAAGACGGATCGCCTGTACCCCAAAAAATCAATGAATCATTCCGTTCAATATATTTTAAAGCTGGCATTAAATCTGGCAGCATTTTTAAACTCGCAAAAAAAGTATAAAGTTTGGTGTTAGATGCTGGTGTGAAATACTTATTGGCATCTTTCTGAAAAATCATTTTTTTATCTGTAGGATTATAAAGGGCGAAACCAACCTGATATTGTTTGATTACCTGCGAATTTTTAAATTCTTTAGCTACTTTTTTTGAAATGATTTTATTGGTTGAGCAACTTGTTAACAAACAAATAGATAGTGCAAATGCAAGAAAAATGAAATTATGATTTTTTAAAGTAAACATGTTCTAAATTTAGGGGGCATAATTATCAACTAATTTATTAAATTTAGTTTAATGTTAACCAAATATAACCCCGGTGTAATAATCTGTTTACGCAAACTAACAATTTGCTTGGGGTTGGTATTTCTTGCTTTTTCTGGGTTTGGCCAGGAATTCCTTTTTAAAAGAAACCGGCAAAAACAATCAATTACTTTTAAGTGCATCAAAAACCTAATGGTTATTCCGGTGTATGTAAATGGTAAGGGGCCATATGATTTTGTTCTTGATACCGGAGTTGGACCGATGATTATTACCGATCCATCGATTATCGATTCTTTGAATTTTAGTAAACTCCGTAAAATTAAAGTATCTGGCTTGGGCATTGAAAC
>NZ_JBFTRT010000172.1:0-9575 GCF_056399685.1 Pedobacter sp. 01N416 | reverse complement strand
TAATTGGCGAAAGCGATATCCTGATCAACAAAAAAACTACCGTTGTATTTAACGAAAACTGGCATAAGGGAGTAATCGGGATTGTGGCCTCGCGTTTAACTGAAAAATATTATCGCCCAACAATCGTATTAACAAAATCTAACGGACATGTGGCAGGTTCCTGCCGATCGGTAATTGGTTTCGATCTGTACGAAGCTTTAAGCGGTTGTGCCGATTTATTGGATCAATATGGCGGGCATAAATTTGCCGCAGGCTTAACCATGCAACAGCATAATGTAGATGCCTTTGCAGATAAATTCGAAGAAATTGTGTCGGCCAGTATTACAGAGGAGTTGCTTACGCCGATGATCAGGATTGATGCCGAAATCGAGCTGGCGCAGATAGATGGTAAATTCTATCGTGTTTTATCGCAGATGGGACCCTTCGGGCCAGAGAATATGGCGCCTATATTTGTTACCCATAATGTATATCTTGCACAGCAAGCCATGGCTGTTGGCGCAAATCATTTAAAAATTAACATAAAACAACAAAATTCGCCTATTTTTGAAGGCATTGCATTTGGGTTGGCAGAATTTCAAAATCTTTTACAATCAAAGGTACCGTTTTCGGTTTGTTATACGTTAGAGGAAAACGTGTGGCGTGATAAGAAACGTTTGCAATTAAATATTAAAGGAATAAAAGTTAATTAACTATAAAATAAATTCGTCATGCTGAACTTGTTCAGCATCTAATTATAAAGATCCTGAACTAAATTCAGGATGACGGAGCAATCAATATATGATATTAAGAGCCGAAAATCTGGTTAAAAAATATAAACAGCGTACTGTTGTAAACAATGTTTCTTTTAATGTAAGTCAAGGGGAAATTGTTGGTCTTTTAGGCCCGAACGGTGCCGGAAAAACAACCTCCTTTTACATGATTGTTGGTTTAATTAAACCAAACGAAGGCCGTATCTTCTTGGAAGAAGAAGATATTACCGAAGATCCGATGTACCGCAGGGCACAAAAGGGGATCGGTTATTTAGCTCAGGAAGCATCTGTTTTTAGAAAACTTACCGTAGAAGATAATATCCTGGCCATTTTGGAAATGAGCAAATTGACCAAGGAAGAACAGCGTGATAAACTCGAAGAATTAATAAACGAGTTTAGTTTACATAAAGTGCGTAAAAACCGTGGCGATTTATTGTCAGGAGGTGAACGCCGCCGTACCGAAATTGCACGTGCCTTAGCCGCTAACCCTAATTTTATCTTATTGGATGAACCTTTTGCAGGTGTAGACCCAATTGCGGTAGAGGAAATCCAAAGTATTGTTGCTAAACTGAAACACAAAAACATAGGCATTTTAATTACCGATCACAACGTGCAGGAAACACTGTCGATTACCGATAGGGCGTATCTGCTTTTTGAAGGTAAAATTTTAGAACAGGGTGTTCCAGAGGTGTTGGCTGAGAACGAGATGGTAAGAAAAGTTTATCTTGGATCGAACTTTGTGCTGAAACGTAAGAAATTTGATGTTTAATATTAACCAATTCTTATTCCGGATTTCGGGAATGAAGATGATAAACACAGCTAAAATTATTTCAGGTAAAAAGATCGGATTATTGTTGCAACAAAAACAACAGTATCTGTGTTTATCTGTCAATATCTGTGGTAAAAATCAGCAGTTTATTTTTTAATATGGCATTTGTAAATTCAATTTTTACCTGGTTAATGAAAAAGCGGATCCACCAGATCGAGCTTTTTATGAAATATCCATACGATGTTCAGGAAGAGTGGTTCCATAACTTGATTGATAGTGCCGAAAATACCGAATGGGGCAAACTTTACGATTATAAATCAATCTTAACTCCACAACAATATCAGGAACGTGTTCCGATCCAAAACTACGATACCTTAAAGCCTTATATTGAGCGCATGCTTAATGGAGAACAAAATATTCTGTGGCCATCAGATATCAAGTGGTTTGCAAAATCATCGGGTACCACAAGTGATAGGAGTAAGTTTATTCCCGTTTCTCCAGAATCATTGGAAGAATGCCACTTTAAGGGCGGAAAGGATATGCTMTCTATCTATTGCAATAACCGTCCCGATAACCAGATGTTTACCGGAAAAGGTTTGGTTTTAGGTGGAAGCCATCAGGTTAATCAGTTAAACGAAGATTGTTTTTATGGCGATTTATCTGCCGTGCTGATCAAAAACCTGCCAATCTGGGCCGAATATTACCGTACGCCAGATATGTCTATCGCATTGATGGATAATTACGAAATTAAGATGGATAGAATGGCTGAGGCCACCATCAACGAAAATGTAACCAGCATTTCGGGTGTGCCCACCTGGACCATCGTACTGGCCAAAAAGGTGCTCGAACTTACGGGAAAGCAGAATTTACTGGAAGTTTGGCCAAACCTCGAATTGTATATCCATGGTGCGGTAAACTTTGCCCCGTATCGCGAACAGTTTAAACAGCTCATCCCATCCGATGAAATGTATTATCTGGAAACTTATAATGCCTCCGAAGGGTTTTTTGGGATTCAGGATCAGGATAACTCAGAAGAGATGCTGCTGATGCTGGATTATGGTATTTTCTATGAATTTGTGCCGATGGAGAATATCTGTGAAGAAAATCCTAAAGCATTAATGCTGGGTGAAGTAGAGCTGCATAAAAATTACGCCATCGTAATTTCTACAAATGGTGGTTTATGGCGTTATATGATCGGCGATACCATTCAATTTACCTCACTTTCTCCTTATCGTATTAAAATTACCGGACGTACCAAACACTTTATCAATGCCTTTGGCGAAGAAGTGATCATCGACAATGCAGAACAGGCCTTAACCAAAGCTTGCCAGGAAACCGGAGCCGAAATTAAAGATTATACCGCCGGACCAATTTATTTTAAAGATGAAAAAGCAGGGGGGCACGAGTGGATCATAGAATTCGACAAACAACCTAACGATTTTGAAAAGTTTGTAGATATTATGGACAGCACATTACGTGCGGTGAATTCCGACTATGATGCCAAACGTTTTAAGGATATGGCTTTAGCCCGGCCAAAAGTGCATAATGCCCCCGAAAATACTTTCTATAATTGGTTAAAGGCAAAAGATAAACTCGGTGGACAGCATAAAGTGCCGCGTTTAGCCAATGAGCGAAAATATGTTGATGATATTTTGGAGATGATGAAATCTTCTTCAATTTAATAAAACTCATTTAGACATGTCAGTCTGAGTCTGTAGAAGACTTTATAAAGGCAATCAACAAGCTCAATGTGACTTTAGTATATTTGATAACGCTGCTCTATAATGAAAAACATCCTCATCTTTTTTACGCTTAGGATCATGAGTTATTCCTGTTTAACAAAATAGATGAAAAGCTTCAGCTATAAACGTGTGGCCTGGCTATTGTTTTTTGCCTATTTCTTTGTGTTAATGGTACAGATTACTTTACGGTATATCCCATTGAATAGTGAAGTGTCTTTTCTGCAGATTAAACAGACTGAAGTTTCAGGGATCAAAGCTTATCTTCCCATATTTTACTTCCACGTCTATAGCGCCATACTTGTACTACTGGCTGGTTTTACGCAGTTTAATCCTAAAATTTTAGCTAAATATCCTAAAATACATAAATGGTTGGGCTACTTGTATGCAGGCTTCGTATTGTTACTTGCTGCGCCCTCTGGTATTTTTATCGGCTGGTTTGCAAATGGGGGATTAATGGCTAAAACCTCATTTATTATTTTAGGCGGTTTGTGGTTCTGGTTTACCATAAAGGCAATTCTGCTTATTTTAAAAAGAAAAATAATAGCCCATAAAAAGTTTATGTACCGTAGTTTTGCTTTGGCAACCTCTGCGATAACTTTAAGGCTATGGAAAGTTATTTTAGTATATTTATTTCATCCAGCCCCAATGGATGTTTACCAGATTATCGCCTGGTTAGGCTGGATACCCAATTTGTTAATCGCCGAATGGCTGATCAAAAAGAAATTTATTTGACCTTAAAATATATACTATCGATGAAAAAAATCTTATTATTCGCTCTGATTCCCTTTTTGATGCTATCATGCAGAGACACTAAAAAAACAAAAAAAGAAAAAGCAACAGGCATTGCACAGCAGGAAATCCACAAAGAACTTTACGGTTTTTGGGTAGGCGATTTTTACACAACAGATGAGTTGGAATATGAGGGAGATATGTCTGATGCTGTCAAAAAACTGAATATCAATATAAAAAAAATAACTAAAGATACGGTGATTGCACAAAGCGTGGTTTCTGGCAACAGCCGCCCGTTATTGGGTAAAATATCAGAAGATGGTGGTAAAATTACCTTCGTTCTGGATGAACCTGGTACTGATAAATACGATGGGAAATTTGAAATTACCCTTGTTGGCGACACCTTAATTGGTAAATGGAACGCTTATAAAAAGGACCTGAAGTGGCCAGGAAAAGAATTTAAGTTGTTAAAAAAAGCTTTTGAATATAATGCCAGCCGTATGTTGCCAACCGAAATGGAATATGTAGATTGGAGCGATCACAAAATGGTAGAGCGGTTAGATACCCTTGAAGATGGAAGTATAGATTCGTTAGGAGCCAATACTTTTTACAGAAGCGCATCCGAACAGATTTTTAAATTAAATGCTTCAACTACTACACTTAAAGAAGAAGATCTAAAGAATTTAAGGAAGCTTGATCTGCAGATTATCAAAAACACCATTTTCGCCAGACATGGTTATGCCTTTAAAAAACAGACTTTCAGAAATTTTTTCGATCCTGTAGAATGGTATGTGCCTGTTAAAAACAATGTTGATAACGATTTAACGGCTATTGAGAACAAAAACATTAAACTATTAGATCGCTTTACCAAATATGCCGAAGACAATTATGATGCTTTTGGCCGTTAATTTGTAATATCGTTAACTATGAAATTGAATAGGGAGAAAATACTGGGTTTCTTTAAAAAATCGCAAAGTAAAGCTTCGGTGATCTTAAGTGATAAGACCAAAGCCAGCAATACGATTAAAGATGCATTGGGAAAGGCAGTAACCAATAAAGGTGATCTGGAAGGTGTTTGGTCGAAACTGGTGCTGTTGTTTGYCGTATCTAAAGATTACGTGAACGGCGATTATACCGAAATTCCAAAAAGATCTATTATTGCTATTTTGGGTGGTTTGGTTTACTTTTTGTCTCCAATAGACGTGATCCCTGATTTTGTGCCGGTTTTAGGTTTTGTTGATGATATCTATATCTTAAACCTGGTGTATAGGCAAGTGCTTAAAGATCTGGAGAAGTACAAAATATGGAAAGATGCGCAGATCAAATTTATTGGCGATATAGATGGCTCAACCGCAACATAATTTTCTCGATTGGATAAGCGAGCATCTTTTTACTTGTCCGTTTAGAGCCCATTTTGGATTCGATTGCCCAGGCTGTGGCTTTCAGCGTTCGGTTTTGGCTTTATTTAGGGGCGATTTAATCGCATCATTTAAGTTTTATCCCGCAACAATTCCACTCATTTTTGTCGTAGTATTTACCATTGTTCACCTTAAGGTCGATTTTAAGTTTGGGGCACAGTTGATAAAAATCGTTTTTGCAAGTGTTGCAGTAATTATTTTAATGAATTACATTTACAAAATATACACTCACCAATTGATCTAAATATAGCTATGTCAGAAGAACAGGAAACCCCTCAAGAAAATAAACCGATTGATCTTTCAAAAGATAAAAACCCAGAACCTGCACCATTTGAACCGTTAGGTAATGGTCCGGTAACCCCACCTCCATTTCAGCAACCACCACCATTTGGACAGTTTGGAGGAGGTTTTGGTCAACAAAGTTTACCAAACTCAACAATTGTACTTGTATTAGGAATTCTTTCCATTGCATTTTGCTGTTGTTATGGTATTTTGGGACTGATTCCGGCAATCATTGCATTGGTTTTAAGTAAAAAAGACAAGGCTTTGTACGCAGTTAACCCTGCTATTTACAGTTTAAGTTCATTTAAAAATTTAAATGCGGGAAGAATTTGCGCAATTATAGGTTTGGTTCTTAATATTTTATCATTGCTTTATTATGTTGCCATTATTGTGATATTTGGCATGGGGATGTTAAGTGATCCACATAAAATGCAAGAAATCTTAAAAGGTTTAGAATAAGGGCCATTTTAATTTTACCTTAAAAATATAAATCGAATGGTGCATACCATTCGATTTTCTTATTTTTGTAGCATTGAAATTGTAAATAAAAAACTAAGATAATGTATCCAGAATATTTAGTAGAGCCAATGCGTAAGGAATTAACTAACGTAGGTTTTCAAGAATTAAAAAACGCAGAAGACGTAGATCAAGCGATTAAAGGCGAAGGAACTGTGTTGGTAGTTGTAAATTCGGTTTGCGGTTGCGCAGCAGCAAATGCACGTCCGGCCGCAAGAGCAGCAGCAGCACACGAAAAACACCCTGATAAATTGGTTACTGTTTTTGCAGGAATGGAAAAAGAAGCGGTAGATCAGGCTAGAAATTACATGATGCCCTTCCCTCCATCTTCTCCGGCAATGGCGTTATTTAAAGATGGTAAATTGGTTCACATGATCGAACGTCACCAGATTGAAGGCCGTCCGGCACAAATGATCGCTGATAACCTGATCGGTGCTTTTGAACAATACTGCTAACGGTTGATTGCACAGATTGAGGGATTACACCGATAAAGGGTGATTTAAATAATAATGAAATGGTGGGTGGAAACATTCACCATTTTGCGTTTATGGGGCTTGTGAAGATGATTGGGTTTTACTTAGTTATCTTCTACTTAATCGTCATGCTGAATTTATTTCAGCATCTTTCTGCCATTAGACCCTGAAATAAATTCAGGGTGACGACACGAATAAATCCTCACCTGTGATTACTAAAAATCCTTATTCAGYAATTTCTCCAACTCCCCAAACGAAACATTCATTCTTACCCTGCCTTGTTTGGCATACGATATTTCTCCGGTTTCTTCTGATATAATTACTGCAACAGCATCAGTCGTTTCAGAAACGCCAATACCCGCACGGTGCCTTAACCCAAACTGAGAGGGCAACTGGTCGTTATCCGTCAAAGGCAAAATACAGCTCGCACTTTTAATTTTGTTCTCCGAAATAACCACGGCACCATCATGCAGCGGACTGTTTTTCTGAAAGATACTTTCCAGCAAACGTTTCGATATTTTGGCGTCAACAAGTTCACAGCTATTGGCGAAAAATTGCTCATCGTAAAATTTAACGAATACCATTAATGCGCCTGTACGCGTTTTTTTCATGCTTTTACAGGCATCAATAATTGGTTTTATGCGGGTTAAATTATTCCTTTCAATTTCTTTTCTGCCAAATAAATATCCCCACCAGGCCTTATTCTTTTGTAAAAAAGCATTTTTTCCGATCAGCAACAAAAAGCGCCTGATCTCTGGGTGAAAAATTACAATCAATGCAATAATCCCCACGCTCATAAATTTCTCTATGATGGCCGTGAGTAATTTCATATGCAAAGCATCAACAATATGATAGAATATTGCGATGATGAGCATCCCAACGAGTAGGTTAACAGCTAAGGTATTGCGGATTAGTGTATATACGTAATAGATTAAAAGTGCTACGAGCACGATGTCTACCACGTCGGTAATGGTGAATTTTACGAAATCAAAATCTAATCCTTTCATTAGTGGCAAGATAGCAAAACGGTTTTCAGTTTACAAGCAAGATAGGTTAACTGTTTAAATTGGTTAATTGTTTTTTAAGGATCGTCACCCTGAACTTGTTTCAGGGTTTTTACTCCAAAAATAGATGCTGACCACGGAGTAGCTACAAGACAATTGAAAAAAATATTTCTACTTGTAAAACAAGTTCAGCAGGACGAATCTGCCAGAAGTCTGCGCCCTGCCTCAATTTAATATTGGATCAGAAACTATAATCAAATAATCGACCAATCGAAATTAGTCATACAGCATCCCAACTAACTTCACGCATTCTATTGCTTCCCTAACATCATGTACCCTTAAAATGCCCGCTCCTTTTTGTAGCGCAATGGTATTGAGTACCGAAGTTCCGTTCAGGGCCTCTGCTGCCGAAGTGCCAAGGGTTTTATAGATCATTCCTTTACGCGAGAAGCCCACTAAAATGGGGAGTTTGAAAATTTTAAAAGCTTCCATTTGGTTAAGCAGCTCATAATTATGTTCGATTGTTTTTCCAAAGCCAAAACCAGGGTCAATAATTACGTCGTGAACATGAAGTGCCTTAAGCGCCGCAACTTTTTTCGCCAGGTAATCAATTACTTCCAATAACACATTGTCGTAAACAGGGTTTTGCTGCATATTTTGAGGAGTACCCTTCATGTGCATCATCATATAAGGTACCTGTAATTTAGCCACCGTTTCGAACATCTGTTCGTCCATATCTCCAGCGGCAATATCATTAATGATATGCGCACCGGCAGAAATCGTTTCCTCCGCCACTTTCGCCCTAAAGGTATCAATAGAAATAACCGCTTCGGGAAATGCTTTTACTAAACTTTCTACCACGGGCACCAAACGGTCAACCTCTTCACTGGTAGAAATATCTTTAGCGCCAGGCCTTGATGAGTATCTTATTGGCTTTGGCACAAACAAATACCTCTACCGAATTTGATGAAGTGATTGCAGTTTGCAGATCATTATTTTTAAAAAAGACTAAAGATTATGGCACTGCATGGCGGATTTTAAGACCAAGTTCGATAACCGATCAGATTTTTATCAAAGCACAACGCATCCGTACGCTCGAAGAAAAAAAAGTAAGTAAAGTAGGAGAGGGTGTGATATCTGAATACATCGGGATTGTAAACTATTGTATTATCGCCATGATGCAGCTCGAACTGACCGAAAGTGATCCGAACGAGATGCCTTATACCGAAGTTGAAAAAAGATTTGAAGAAAAKGTAACGGAAACGAAAGATTTAATGTTTGCCAAAAACCACGATTATGGTGAGGCTTGGCGCGATATGCGCATTAGCTCGTTAACCGATCTGATTTTGATGAAAATTTTTAGGGTAAAACAGATAGAAGACAACGAAGGGCAAACCCTGGCTTCGGAGGGCGTTAATGCAAATTATCAGGATATGTTGAACTATTCGGTTTTTGCACTGATCAAACTCGGCGTTAAATAAATAGCGTAATAGCCTTTAAAAAAATAGATACATACAGATGCGAAACATACTTTTAAGATTCTCCAGGATTTTTGTCGGTGCTTTATTCATATTTTCAGGATTGATCAAAGCAAACGATCCACTTGGCTTTGGCTATAAACTACAGGAATATTTTGAAGTTTTTCACATGAATTTCCTGAGTGGAATGGCCACTGGTATTGCTATTTTACTTTGTACTTTAGAAATTGTTCTCGGTGTCTTATTGCTATTGGGTTTCTGGAGTAAAAAGGTAGCCTGGGGTTTATTGCTTCTCATCATCTTTTTTACCCTGCTCACATTTATATCTGCAGCGTTCAAAGTAGTTACCAGTTGTGGCTGTTTTGGCGATGCCATTCCGCTTACCCCATGGCAGTCGTTCAGTAAAGATCTGATC
>NZ_JBFTRT010000171.1:0-8924 GCF_056399685.1 Pedobacter sp. 01N416 | reverse complement strand
GTATACCTCATTGTAAACAATAATACCATTTCTGCCGCTGAAGCATTAGCATATAATTTACAGCAAAATAAAATTGCAAAGGTAATTGGAGACAAAACCTATGGAGCAGCAAATCCTGTAAAAGTATTTTTTATTGGCAAAAAATATCAGTTGTTCATCCCGATATCAGTTGAAAAAAATGCAGTCACAGAAACGAATTGGGAGCATACAGGTATTAATGTTGATGAAAAAGTAAATTCTGAAAAAGCATTGATAAAAGCGCAAATTATAGCACTTGAAAATCTGTTTAAATCAAACACAAAAACAGAATTAACGGAAAATGAAATTAAAGAAAAGATTTTGAAATTAGAAAAACAATTGTAGGCATTTTTTTTTATTGCTAACCAGGGTTTGGCAAAATGGGGACAGAATTACTAATCTGAAGCCCATGACCGCAAAATTCAAACAATCTTCTAATTTCCTGAAATTCTGGTAGGCACAGTAAAACATCGCCAAAAAAATCCTCGTTAAAGTGAATAACAAATATTTCAACAGCATCACTGCCGCCGCTCTTTAAGTGCTTTTTTGAAAATTGCCAAAAATGAGGTAAATCGCTTCCCAACAAAACTATATCGCCATCCTTAAAGGGCTTTACGCTATCACCAACAAACTGAGTACCATTGCCGCGCTTGAAATAAACCAACTCCAATTCACGACGGTAATGCCAATGGTTATTAATATCCGGCAGGGTATCTAATCTAGCACTAAAAGAATGGAATAGCCCATTTGACAAATTTAAAACCTTCGGCTTCACTAATTGTAATCGTTTAAATTTATAGCTGTAACAATTGGTCGTAACTGAGCGATCCAAATTGAGTTAAGCTTAAACCTTTAAAGCACATCAAATTGTTTATCGATGGGATGACGATCCGATGTCCATTAAAAAACGCCATCCCCGAAGGAATGACGCTAATCTTACTAACCAATAGTATTTTGTTTTGCCTGAATGCACAAAATTTAAACATAATAGTTAATAACCAGGGTTTTGGGTTAAATTTTTATTCAGATCCCTTTCTGACTGCGGAATTGGCCAGAGTTCGTTTTTGCCCACTATAAAACTGCGTTTTTTGAAAATATAGTATCCATTTGCGTTTACGGGATAATCTTTATAATTGGCAGGATCGTTGGTGAGTTTCATACCAGTAAACTGCTGATTGTTCTCTGAACCGATTATGCCCCATCTCAAACAGTCAAAATACCTGATCCCTTCAAATGCAAATTCTACACGGCGTTCTCTGCGGAGGATTGTTCTGAGTGCTGTTGGATCTAAGGTAGTTATTGCTGGCATTGCCACGGCTGCCCTTCCCCTTACTTTATTTATTGTTGCATCCAATAACGCCTGATCTACACCACTGCCAGACTCTAGCTTTGCCTCTAAATAGCCAAGCAATACTTCTGCATATCTGATCAAAGGAAAGTTGTTTCCCGTATTATTGGTAGTTGCCACAGCAGGATCATCTTCAAGAAATTTATAGATCGCATAACCGCTCCAAACACCAGGATACTGGTTCAGGCGATCCGGAAGCGTCGTACCTGGTTTAGCAGAGTAAACTTTTCCACGAAAACTCGTACGGTCAGAGATCATAATATTGAAATCCATCCTCGGATCACGGTTGTTATATGGATTGTTTTTATCAAACAAAGGAGATTCTGCTATCGTTTTCCCGTCCTTACACTCATATGCTTCCACAAGTTCGTTAAAGGGTGAATACTGATGCCATCCTCCCCAGGTTTCGGGCGTAAGGTATTGCAACAATGCATGATTGTAAGTATCCCTAATGTACTGCATTGACATGATGATCTCACGACTGGTTTCCCCTGCATTTAAGAAAAGTTCTCGGTATCTGGGATCGATAGTATAATAATTATAATCGACGATGGTTTTATAAGTAGTGGCTGCATCTGCCCACTTTTTCTGAGCGAGCTGTAAACGGCCCAGAATGGCCAGTGCCGATGCAGATGTCATGTGCCCCAATCGATCTGCACTTACAGATACAGGAAGTGCAGCGGCCGCAGCCTTAAGTTCACTTTCGCAAAATGCCCAAACCTCTGCTTTAGGTGTGCGGAATACAGCATTAGCTTCGTCTACCGTCAACAGTTTTTGTACAAGGGGAACATCGCCAAAATATAAAGCCAGATTGAAATAATTGTATGCCCTGATTGTTTTCACCTCTCCGATCATCACTGCTTTTTGCGCAGCATCCATGCTCACCAGGCCAATATTGGCCAAAAAATTGTTGCACCTTCCAATCTGAGCATAGGCCTGAGCATAATATGACCCCACAAATCCATAGGTTGAATTTAAGGTTCCATTGGTGAAATTATCAGGAATTGATTCCTTTTCTGATCCATTACCGGCCATCAGATCGAGGTTGACCATCGATGTTGCCGCCCAAAAATTATAACCGGTAAAACCTGCCCCACTGTCATAAACCCCGTTCAGCGCAAGTGTTGCGTCACCGGCTGTTTTCCAGAAGGTAGCATCAGAAATTGATGAAAGCGGCTGGGTATCTAAAAGGTCTTTCTTACATCCCGCAATCATAGTGAGGAAGGTGCATCCCACCACAACTGTTAATTTATATCTAAAATTTTTCATTTTGTTTTATTTAATGATCCTAACTACATCAGATTACAATTTCACATTTATACCGAAGGTATAAATGGCAGAGAGTGGGTAGAAGTTTGGGTTGTCTCCAGAACCCTGTCCATTTTCAGGGTCCCATCCTTCGTAAAAATCATTTAGCGTGAAAAGATTTTGTCCGCCTGCAAAGATCCTCACCTTCTCCAGACTTATTTTTTTAGTCAAATTAGATGGCAAGGTATACCCGATCTGGGCATTTTTCAATCTTAGGAAGGTTCCTGATCTGTTCCAGTAAGAGTTTCTTTGCAAATTGGCGCTGCCCTGGCTCAAATTGGTAATGCGTGGATAAAGTGCATTTCTATCAGGATTTTGTGTGGTCCATGCATTTTCATATTGCCATTGCTGAACATTCCCTCCGTTATATAATGCGTAGGCCTGATAAGAACCCATCTGTACCGTATACCCTCCAAGCCCGGAAAATAAAGCTGAAAAATCAAACCCTTTGTATGCGGCAGTTAAGTTTAGTCCATAAGAAGCTTTTGGATTGGTATTCCCCAAAATCTGTCTGTCATAAGTGGCATCTACCTTCCCATCCGGAACACCATTTGGTCCGCTGATGTCCTTAAATCTGATGTTACCAGGGACACCGCCATTTGGCTGTGTTGGGTAACTTGCAACATCCGCAGCATCAACAAAAAGACCATCGGCCACAAATCCATAAATCGGGTTTAATGGTTGGCCCAAAAAGAAATTAGGGATTACGTTTTGAATATTGCCCGCTATTTTGATTACCTTTTGATTATTATATGAGAAATTTGGTGATACACCGAAGTTCACCTGACCTATTTTGGTATTGTAGGTTAAACTAACCTCAATACCTCTATTTTGGATTGAACCCGCATTCTGCGTTGGTGCGCTTAAGCCAAGTGTAGAAGATACCGGAACCTGGTATAAAATATCTTTAGCTGTCCTATCATAAATATCTACTGTACCACTAAGCGCATTCTTGAACAAAGTGAAATCAAGGCCAAGATTGGCAGTGGTTGTTGTTTCCCATTTGATATCCTGATTGGCAGCTGCAGTCACCGCAGCACCAGGGGCAATTACCCCTCCGAAATTATACCTTACATTGGTGCTGATATTATATTGATATGGATAATTGGAAATATTGGYATTACCCAATGAACCATAGGAAGCCCTGATTTTCAGCTCATTGATCCAGCTAATATTATCCTTAATGAATGATTCTTCAGAAAGTCTCCAGCCTGCAGAAACCGCAGGGAAAACCCCATATCTATTTTTAGGTGCAAATCTTGAAGATCCGTCATAGCGCACATTGGCCTCAAAAAGATATTTGCCGCCGTAATCGTAGTTAAAGCGGGCGAAGAAAGACCTGAAAGCGTATTCATTCGCAGATCCGGCGTTTTGCATATTTGTCGTTGCGCCAGCGTCGAGCTGATACAACAGGTTGTTCGGAAACTTGTCGCGATAGGCACTTGTAAAATTATCACGGTGTGCCTCTTGCTGGTAACCACCTAAGATGGAGAAGTTGTTTTTGCCAAAACTTTTAACATATTTTAAAAGTAAATTGAGCGTAACTTCATTTCCATCGGTATTACCTATCCCCAAGCTATTTGGGCCCACATAAGTTGTCTTATCAATGTTTATATCTGCTACGTAGGTGGTATTTACACTCGTGTAATAGTGATAACCGGCAGTTCCACTTAAGTTCAATCCCGGGATAATGTCCCATGCGAGTGTGGTATTGCCATAGAAGTTTTTAGCACGTAAGTTATTGAAACCTTCACTGGCGAGCCATGCTTCGGGGGCGAAGAAATCCTGACGGCCGTAGGTGCCATCTGATTTCAATCCTGCAATGGTATTGGGCTCACGCACCGAAAATCCAATTATCCCACCTATTCCGGCTGAATTGGATTGCGGCTGGGTTTGCAATTGAGAAAAACCGAGTATACTGGTTTTAAGATTCAGATTATCTTTGATACGGGTATCAATATTGGCCTGGATATCGTATCTTTTGTTGTTGGTTTCTGCCGTTAACCCATTATGATCACGGTAGCTTCCGGACAGGTAATAAACGTTATTGCCTTCACCGCCAGAAACACTGGCATTATGATACTGCTGAAATCCGGAACCCGTATTCAACAGATCTTTTAAATGGGAAACGTTGGGAAAGTTATCCGGATCGGCTCCGCTTTTATACTTCGCTACCACATCGGCACTTGCTCCGGTTAGTTCCGCATAAGTCCATGAGTCGACAAATTGCGGTAAACTCGTTATTTTCTCCCAGCCGAAATAGTTGTTATAACTGATAACGGTTTTCCCCTTTTGTCCACGTTTTGTTGTGACCAATATAACGCCATTAGCTGCCCTGTTACCATAAATTGCTGCTGAGGCCGCATCTTTCAGTACGGTCATACTGGCAATATTGTCCGGCGCCACATCATCCAGTGACCCTGCAATTCCATCAATCAATATTAGAGGGCTACTGCCTGCATTGAACGTCCCTACACCTCTAATGATTACCCTTGCCCCGTCACTGCCCGGGCGGCCTCCACCCTGTTGTACCTGAACCCCAGGTGACAAACCCGATAAAGCCTGTGATGCCTGGGTAATGGGTCTATTATCAAGATCTTTCGAGGAAACAGTGCTAACCGAACCGGTCAGGTTTACTTTCTTCTGTGTGCCATAACCGACAATAACAACCTCATCAAGTTTTTTATTGTCATCTGCCAATTGAACATCGATCCGTGTCTGTTGCCCTATAACAATTTCTTTACTTGTGAAGCCTATGAAGCTAAATACCAGCGTTCCTTTCCCGTCGGGGGTGCTTAGCGAATAATTTCCCTGTGAATCCGTCTGCGTTGCTTTTCCGGATTCTTTATGCTTTACTACCACTCCTGGTATTGCTTTGCCAGTAAGATCGGTAACTTTACCCGTTACTGTAACTTCAGTTTTTGTTTGTTTAGGATTGGCAACATTTGGCGCATCGTTAGCAATATTAATATTTAAATTGTTATAAAGACTTGTGTTTGTGCTTGCTACCCCTTTGGCAAAAGGAGTGGCTGAAAGTATTGAACTGAAAGTTAACAGTGTTAACAATCTGCGCCATTTTTCTGGCGACTTTGGAATCATTTCCATATTTGGTCAGTTGGTTGTTATTATTGAAAATCAGGCAAGGATGTTTTTCAATTACCTGCTTGTTGTGGGCTAAACAAATGATATCAGCCATTATAAAAAGGCTGGTCAAATAGCTTAAGATTAAGTTCGTTTTCTTTTCATAGGCATATCATGATTTACTGGCAGTTTTCCTACAACATGAATATTTTATAGAGGAGAAGAATATCGAGATCTTTCAGGCCAGAAAAAACCTTCCTTACTTATAGTCGACACTTTTATCATGCTTCAAATATTTGGTTGTACATTCTTCAGATCGGACAAAGAATATAGTTCAAATATAAAAGGCGCAACAGTGGTGGGGTTTATTGTAATCAGACATCTTTTTATATTTTTCCGACTTTTCGCATTAAACCACGGCTGATAATTTTTCCCAAAAAACAAACAAGTTGATTTGCCCCTCTATTTTTATGGGACTAGGCTGATGATGGTATGGACAGTTATTTGGTTTTAAACGCTATAAATCAGCAGAATCCTCAAACTGCCAATAAACGAGATCAATTAACAAGCGCAGGTTAATGACTTCTAAAGGATCGCAAAACGCTGAAAGTATTTAACGTGCTTAGTTATGCAGACTCCATTAGACCGGAACACAATTACCAATATACCCTTTTGATTTACAAATACTTACAAAACAACCACATTAACAAACTGATTTATAAATAATTGAGTATTGGAAAAAAGTAATGATTGTGCCTAACAGGCTACCCCGCAAAGCAGAAATCCAAACCATTAACATGGCTTGGATTTCTATTTATTACAGTAAAGGATGTTGCTTGATATCGGATGTATTGTTTCCGAGCTAATCAGTCCTTATATAACCGCACTTTACTGAACCTTACACTGCTCTGATTTTTGACTACCATGGTAGAAACAAATCCTAATGTAATCTCCTGGGTCTGTGTCAATGAGAAAGGAACGGCAAAATCTTTTCCATTCTGCGAATTATCCAAAAATTTAAAACTTCCCATGGCCTGTGAAATGTCGGGCACATCGGGCAGTGTTTGGCCCAGGTTTACAGCGGCGTAAGTAGCCTCTAGTGGATTGGCAATTTCAGACACTGTTACCACATAGCGATATTTCCCTGGTGGGAGTGTAATAGTTTGATAGATTTTTCCATTTGTAATTTGGGGTGTACCCCAATACTCAAAAGCAATAAAACCACCCCCATTATATGAATCCCACCCACCTACGGCGCCATTGGACATGTTTCTAGCGGCGGCATTAGTAGTCCAATCTGCAACTAAGCCCCACCTTCCATCTCTTTTACTTTGAAGAAATGGTGCTCCCGGGTTTTTTAAATAAAACTCTGTTATTTTCCGGGATGCAGAAGCGCTATAAAATGTATCAATGGCCAAGGAATCTGGTAAAAAAAGAGTCCGGTACTGGATATCTGTACTAGGATTTTGATCGGTCAAGGTCGTCTGTATTGCGTCTTTGGCTATCCTTTTAATCGTTACTTTTCCGTTTATGTTGGTATAGGTAACTTCTGCACCTATCGATCCTGCATCTGAAGCGCGCCAGTTGAGATATGTTGTTCCATTGGATGGCTGATAAACAATATTTTCCAATATACGGTTCAACAACGATTTCTCAAAAACATCGCCATAAGCGGCACCTTGCTTCAAGGCTGCGACGGATTTATTTCCGCCTTTATCGTAGGTTAACACCTCAAATGAATAATTGCCTTCCGGAAGTGGCGACACCATTGCTTTTATGGTATCTATTCCTTTTCCCCTGGTGATGGAAACATCCTGATGATTTGCCTTGTTGTTCCAGTATATAGTCGCTTTTACGATATTTGGATCGGAGATAAGCAGGAACCTGACCAATGCCCTGTTGCGTCCCGGCTGGATCCTTAATGAATCGGCTTTACCTGGGTAGACAATAACTTTGCCATCGGTGAATTTTTTGTAATCATCCATTTTGCTGCAAGAAACCATTAATAAGGCAACTGCAATAACTGAATAAGCAATAATATGTTTCATACTATATAATTTAATAAAGATCATTTGTCGTTTCCAYAAAAAGTCATCTCTGAAACGTGAGCTGCCTGTCCCCCTGGTCCTATCCAAGTTTCCAATACCTTAATTCGGATATATCTTACAGGGGGTGCATCCAAAGGAACATTGGTCTCTTCACCGCGTGCAGCAGCAGCTACATCCTCATTGGAGTTGGAACCGATCGGCTGAGCAGAAGGCTTAATAGAAACACATGATGCCAATTTGGTCCAATTGGTATAACTGCCATCGCTGGCCGGATTGGTCGAACCCCAAATTTCATATCTTTTGGGATTTCCATGGTTATAAATCCATATACCCTGTCTTTGCCAAAGCGTAAAACGGCTTATCTTCGCGGTCACACCAAGATCGAAAGTAACCTGGCATGGCATACCGACATCTGTGGTATGCCACATATTTCCCTCTGCCGATATTACATTGTTCCATAGGTTACTGATAGGCAGGCTCCAGCCAACCGGAGCGTCTGTAGGCAGGGTAAGCACCTTAAATTTGCTTTTGTCGAGCTGTTTTTCAAAAATCGGCGTTAGGGTTGCTTTTGCCGTATCGGTGCGGTTGTCCCATCTGTCTCTGATATAAACCCCGAAAACTGTTTCTTTAGAGGGAAAGCCCCTCGAGGAGAAAAGACCGTTTTTAGATTTGGTATAGATGGTTTCTCTTGTTGCAAAATTGCCTAAAGAATCTTTATAAGTTACCACTACTGCAATATTGGCCTCCGTGGGATTGGCAAAGCTTATATTGATGCCACCAAAATCGGTAACCAAAGCCAGGCTTCTGCGAACGGCGAAGATGGGCGGCTCAAGCGCTTTTACTTTAATGGTTACCGGTGCCGACCTGTTTTCGGATTTGTCTACGGCATAAAGGTTAAGACTGTAAGATGCAGTATCGGCGAAACCATCAACAGTTAAGGCATTGATGTAAGAAGATGCTTTAACGCTGATTACCTTACCGTATTTATTTGTATATTCTGCCACCACATACATCAGGTCTGCATCTGAGGGCAGATTATAGGAAACCTTAACTGCGCCTGCCATGCGTTCCGAAACGGGATTTGAAATCGGAGGCGGTGCTACTGTATCTTTTTCCAAAGG